>CAZBVV010000067.1:0-4282 GCA_964495345.1 uncultured Eubacteriales bacterium | reverse complement strand
AGGAGTGATAAGCATGAATATCACAGAAGCAGTAAAAAAAAGATTTGAAGAATTATGCTATCAAAAGGATATAAACTTTTGCAAATTAGCAAGTATATCAGGCGTGCCTTATACTACTGTAAAATCAATATTTTATAACCAGAGTAAAAATCCGGGTATAGTTACAATAAAAAAACTGTGCGACGGACTCGATATTACTATAACAGAGTTTTTTGATACCGAATATTTTAAAAATTTAGAACAAGAAATCAAATAACAACAGGGACTGACTCTATTTTGAATCAGTCCCATATTTTATTATTATTTTGTAAGCATTTTGCGTATATCCGCAAGGTGCTTTTTTGCATCACGCTGACCGTTTTCGTACAGTTTATTTACAACATCTTCATTTTTAACAAGAGTGAATGCACCGGGTATCTCATCCGGAGAAAAAATAAGAGCTTTACCTTGGCTTTCGTACTCTCTCAGACATCGCATCTGATAATTATATATGGTAGGTCTGTCCTCTACAACATCGGATATTTTAGGATAATCTCTTAAAATAGTGCTGCCGAGTATTGCCGTGCCCGGGATTTTATCCTTTCTTTGCTCTATAGGTGCAGAAAGCACAACAACTATTTTATCGCAACCGTCATCGAAGGCTTTTCTGAAAGGAATGGGCTCTGCAAGGCCTCCGTCGAAATAGAGCTTGCCTTCAATTTCAATGGGTTTGCTGACTACGGGAATACAACAGGATGCACACATTATTTTAATGAGAGAATCCCTGTTCCACATATCTCTGCGTGTAAAATAGCGTGTTTCACCGCTTGCAGCATCCGTTGCACTTATAACAAACGGCTTATCGGATGTATAAAATCTACCGAAATTAAAACTCTTTTCACCGTTTGCGCCGAAATAATCCTTAGCTACCTTTTCATAGTGCATATACGCACCGGTATGAATAAGATTGGAAATGCTCAGATAATCGTCACCTGTTGCACTTTCACGGTACATGGAGATATTTCTGCCTTGCTCACCTGCTATATATGACAGCAGATTCATACTGCCTGCGGAAACACCTAAATAATAATCGAAATATATTCCGTTACTCATAAGATAATCGTACAAGCCTGCCGAATATGCACATTTCATACCGCCGCCAACATCAATTATTCCTGTCATAACGGTTCATCCTTTCATAAATTTTAAAGATATTCTTTACCTGTAAGATAAAGCCATGCTGCAATATATTTTGTAGCTGAACGATGTTCAACCGTACTATTTATTTCAAAATAATTTTTGTCATCAATGAGTACAAGAGCCGAATTTGCAACAGTCTGAACAGAAATTTTATCAAATGGCATTATATAATCTTCACCGTTGAGTTTAACAATAAACTTGTCATTATACAACTGCACAACGCCCTCTTCGGTAATAAGATTTCTGTTTTTGCCTTCAATAGAGAAAATTTTCTGATTTTTGTCTTCGTGAATCAATTCACCGTCTGCGGCAGACATAACCTGCTCTTTCCATACTTCACGCTGCCATTTATCCCAATCACAGGTATTGTCGAATATTGCCTCTTTGCCGTCAATTCCGTGGAAAAACGCATCAGTACCAACCCTTATACCATAACCGCAGTTATCACACTTGCAATAATCGCCTTTACTGTGAAGAGTGCCTACCTTTTTACATTCGGGACATACATAACAAATACATTCAAGATGTTCTGCAAGATTTTTACCTACATATTCGTATGGATTCTTTCTTTGTTCCTCATAGCAGTTGACATAAGTATCTCTTTTTATGATTTCATATACCTCATCAACAGACATTGCCGCAATTTCCTCGGCTGAATATTCATTTACAACCTCACCGAAAACAGGACCTTTTCTGCCATGGTTGGTCCATTTGGGAAATCTTAAATAACCACCGATAAAACGGAATGTAATCAGAGCTGTGCCGCAATCTTTAACCATCTGTGCATTACGCTTCGAGATATATCTTGTTTCACCGTTGAAAGAAGTACCGCCCTCCGGAAATACGGCAACAGGCACACCTGCTCTTGCATTTGCAACAATTTCATCAACCAAAACCTGTTTATCTTTTTCACGATGATTGACAATAACACCGCCTATATTTTTTGCAAATGAGCCGAGAAAAGGCGTTCTTGCAACATGGTCACTTGCAACAAATCTTACATATCTGTTCAATGATATCATAATATATGCAGGGTCAAAAGCATCTGCGTGATTTCCGATAACTATAAAAGAGTCGCTCTTTGGGGTATATTTCTTCAACCTGACACCTGCAATGCGAGGAATCACATTTTTCAGCAATTTAATCAATACTTTTACAATAGCTACATTTTTTCGGCTATCGGTATTAAATTCATTATTTTTGTCACTCATTATTTCTTCTCCTCTGCTTCTGCTTCCAGTTCAAGAGTACGGTATGCGACCTTACCTACAAGAGTTCTGGGCAATTCTTTACGGAAAACTATCTGTTTAGGTCTTTCAAACACGTCAAGGTATTCCTTGCAATATTCAAGAATCTTCTTTTTTTCTTCTTCTGTTTCGGGAACATCGGAATTGAGCACAACATATGCTCTGACTTTTTGCATTTTGTAGGCATCCTTAACACCGATAACACAGCAATAGTCAACATCCGGATGACTGTCAATTACCTTTTCCACATGGGACGGATAAACATTGTATCCGCTTGAAATAATCATTCTTTTAAGACGCTGTTTAAAGTAAACGTAACCCTCTTCGTCTATTGAACCCATATCCCCTGTGAAAAGCCATTTTGTTCCGTTTTCGTCATAACGGAGAGTTTTTTCATTTTCTTCTTCATTTTTGAGATAGCCTAACATAAGCGTAGGACCGCTTATGATAATTTCACCGTCCTGACCGCAGGGTACTTCATTAAATGTACCGGGTTCAACAATTTTATAAATCATGTCACGAAGAGGCAGACCGATACTTCCCTTTTTGTAAGTATGTTCAGGAGTAAGACAGCTTGCATTGATACACTCCGTAAGACCGTAACCCTCACGAATCTGCACGGACGCATTATGCTCTTTGAAGAATTTGTTTACTCTGCTTCTCAAATCCTCATTAACAGCGTCACCACCGCAGTACACGCCCACAAGGAAAGACAAATCCTGACCTTTGAAAGCGTCAACACCAAGAAGTGCCTCGTACAATGTGGGCACACCAGCAATAAAATTGGGTTTTTTCTTGATAATAGCCTGTGCATATGTTTCTTTTGTAAATTGGGGAATAAGTATACATTCAGCACCGTTTTCGAGTATGGCATGAATACCGATAGCAATACCGAAGCCGTGAAAAAGGGGCATAACAGAAAGGAACGAGCAACCGTAGGTAAGATTACAGCCGCAAACATCCGCAACCTGCATACCTATTGCATTAAAGCCGTAATCAGAAAGACATATCCCCTTAGGCGTACCGCTTGTGCCTCCACTGTAAAGAATAATGGCAGTTTTTTCTTTTTCATATTGCATAACGGGAAGCTTAATTCCTATACCTGTACGAAGAAAATCACTCCATACAACACCCTTTCCTTTATAGGGATATTTGCGGTATTCCTTGCCCTGTGTAAGAGCATAGCCTGCCGCAAGCACGGGATTTAACTCCTCTGAAATTCTTGCTACAATAATTCTGACGTCTCTTTTAGCCTCTTTAACAGCGTCAAGCACCTGGCTGTAAAACTGGTCAAGACAGAGAATCATTTTACTGTCTGCATAATCAAGATAAAATGTGATATTCTTTTTTGAGGAAAGAGGATGAATAATATTTGCTATAGCTCCGATTCTGTTAAGCGCATAAAGACAAATAACAGCCTGCGGAGTGTTGGGCATACAGATTGTAACAACGTCGTTTCTTCTTATACCTGCCTTATAAAAAGCTTTGGCGGCATTTTCCGATTTTCTTATAAGTTCAGAAAACGTTGTAATACTGCCCATGAATTCAAGTGCAGGGGCTTTAGGAAAGCGTGAAGCGGCATCAGCAACTGCACCGAACATTGTTGTTTCGGGATAAGGATGCACAACCGGTGTCCAATCTATGTTTGGTTTTTTCATCTTGTTTCCTCCGAAAATATATATAAATAATAATTTTTTTACAGTCAGACTAAGTATATACCATTTGCAGAAATTTTGCAACACTATACATCTATTTTTCAGTATCAAAATCTACCATTTTGCAAATCTGTATCAAAAAACAATAATTTAGCGAAATATCAAAGTGATAATCGTAGGGAGCGACGCCCTCGTCGCTCC
>CAZBVV010000066.1:0-10165 GCA_964495345.1 uncultured Eubacteriales bacterium | reverse complement strand
TTTACTTTTCTGATAAGAATAAAGGGGGTACATTCTTTTCCCTGTCCTGCGGGGTTATCTTTAATAAGCTCGATAAGTTGTTCGTCTGAAAGGTCGATATTTGCTGATTTACCGAGTATTTCCTGACCGTAATCGTTAGCATCAACAATCATACACTTCATACCGTATTTTTCAGCAACCTCATCACAGACTTTTGAGGGATTTTCGGGAATAAGAATACCGATATCTCTGTACTCTGCCCAGATATGGTCATAAAATCCGTCAAGACCGCTGACTTCCTGACCGACTATTTCATAGAAAACGCCTTTTTTGCCGAAAAGCTTTGTTACGCCGCTTGCAACAGAAGCATAAAGTACTTTTGGCAGACCTACTCTGTCTATGGCAAACTGCATTTTAATTGCCTCACCTACCCCGATACCGTGTGAGGGATGAGAAGCAAATTTTGAAAGGAATTTAGCAATACCTGAAACATGCATTTCCTCTCTGCGTACAATTCTGTTCTGGCAAAGTGCGATAATTTTTTCACTTACGGAGATAATATCACCGTCTTCATAATAAGGTACTACATATTTCTCAAAAAGGTCAAAATAATTTTCCCCTGCGTTTACAAAATGTGTTTTTATTGCGTAGCGGTTGTATTCGCCTGTTGAGGTTGAAATATTAAGCTGTTTTTTGCTGTTTGCACTCAGTTCCATTTTTATACTCCTTTGAATTTCCATATCTTATATATAAATTATAACCTTAAAACAGGAAAAATGCAAGTGATTTATATTATTTCATTCAGATTGGAGAATAAAAAAAATTCGACAAGTCAAAACTTGTCGAATTTTTTTGGTGACTCAGCGGGGATTCGAACCCCGGACACCCTGCTTAAAAGGCAGGTGCTCTGCCGACTGAGCTACTGAATCACGGTATATTCAAAGCTTGGTAATCAAGCCAAGAAACCGAGAAGAAGTGTTGTTGCAAGAGTCAGAACTACAAATGCTGCTGTAAGAACCTTTGTAATTTTTTCAAGCTTTGCTTCGTTTGTTCTACCTTTATTCTTACCGAAGAATGTATCTGCACCGCCGGCAATAGCACCGGAAAGACCCTGCTGCTTGCTCTGCTGAAGGAGAACAACTATTATTAAGAATACAGATATAAGACTCAATGTTATAGCGAGAACATATTCCCAAGCTGACATTGTGCAACTTCCTTTCACATAAATAGTGATGTACAAAAACGCCCTTAGGCGTGATTGCCTAAGTATATTAACACATTAGAAAATAAAAATCAAGTGTTTTTTTAATATTTTTTACTTTTTATAAAATTTATACAAAACACGGCAAAATATTGGCTAAATTTATTCAATTAGGTAAAAAATAAACTTTTATATCTTGACGAAAAACTAATATATATAGTATAATATACTACTGTATATCCACAAAATCAAGATATTTTTATATACGGAGGCTAAAATGGCTAAAAGAAAAGATTACGGTAACGAGGACATTAAGCTCCTTAAAGGTGCTGACAAAGTAAGGCTTCGCCCTGCGGTTATTTTCGGTTCGGATGGAATTGACGGCTGTCAGCACTCAGTTTTTGAAATCATATCTAACTCTATTGACGAGGCAAGAGAGGGATACGGCTCAAAAATTATAATCACAAAATTTCTTGACGGCTCTGTTGAGGTACAGGACTTCGGACGAGGTATGCCCGTAGGCTGGAATCCCAACGAAGAGCGTTTTAATTGGGAATTGCTTTTCTGCGAAATGTATGCAGGCGGAAAATACGACACTAACAATGACGGCAATTACGAATATTCGCTGGGACTTAACGGTTTGGGACTTTGTGCCACTCAGTTCTCATCTGAATATATGGATGCTGAAATTCACCGCGACGGCAAATCCTACTCTCTGCATTTTGAAAAAGGTTATGTTGTGGGTGATATGCACGAAGAGCCTTATGCAAAGCGTGATACGGGCACACGTATAAAATGGCGTCCCGACCTTGAAGTTTTTACTGATATTGACATTCCCAAAGAATATTTCATTGAAGTTCTTGAAAGACAGGCTATTGTAAATGCAGGCATAAAATTCATATTCAAGAATCAGATAAGTGAAAATAAATTTGAAACAATCGAATTTGTTTTTGAAAACGGTATAAAAGATTACGTTGAAAGCTACTGCGGTGAAGATGCATTTACCACCGTACAGACATGGAGTACGGAGAGAAAAGGTCGTGACCGTGAGGACAAACCCGAATACAAGGTTAAAATTAATGTTGCACTTGCATTCTCAAAGAAAAAACAGCTTAAAGACTTTTATCACAACTCAAGCTGGCTTGAGCATGGCGGTGCACCCGACAAAGCCGTAAAAAGTGCCTTTGTATCGCAGATTGACGCCTATCTCAAGCAGACGGGCAAATATACAAAATCCGACGGAAAAATCACATTCCAGGATATAGAAGACTGTCTTGTTATTATTATTTCATCATTCTCAACACAGACATCTTACGAAAACCAGACAAAAAAGGCTATTACAAACAAATTTATTCAGCAGGCCATGACGGAGTTCTTACGTCATCAGCTTGAAATCTACTTTATTGAAAACAAGCTTGATGCAGACAGAATTGCAGATCAGGTGCTTATCAATCTGAGAAGCCGTGTCAAAGCGGAAGCAACAAGGCTCAATCTCCAGAAAACACTTGCCACATCAACAGGTATGGCTGACAGAGTTGAAAAATTTGTTGACTGCCGCAGCAAAGATGTAACTCAGCGAGAAATCTTCATTGTTGAGGGTGACTCTGCATTGGGTGCTTGTAAACAGGCAAGAGATTCTGCTTTCCAGGCAATCATGCCCGTAAGAGGTAAGATTCTCAACTGTCTGAAAGCTGATTACAGCAAAGTATTCAAGAGTGAAATCATCACAGACCTTATAAAAGTTCTCGGTTGCGGTGTTGAAGTAAGCACAAAAAATAACAAGAATATGTCCAATTTCAACCTTGATAATTTAAGATGGAGCAAGGTTATCATCTGTACCGATGCTGACGTTGACGGCTTCCAGATAAGAACGCTTATTCTTACAATGATTTATTCATTGATGCCCACACTTATTGAACAGGGCAAGGTATTTATTGCTGAATCACCGCTTTACGAAATAACTTCGGGCAATCAGACATGGTTTGCTTATAACGAACAGGAAAAGACAGAAGCTCTTAAAGAAATAGGTGACAAGAAATATACAATTCAGCGTTCAAAAGGTCTTGGTGAAAATGAGCCTGATATGATGTGGCTGACAACAATGAATCCGCAGACAAGACGTCTTGTAAAAATAGAGCCTACAGATGCACAGGCAACGGCAGATATGTTCGACTTACTTTTAGGTGACAATCTTCAGGGTAGAAAAGATTACATTGCTGAATTCGGCAGTGAATACATCGACCTTGCTGACATCAGCTGACAGGAGAAAATATAATGGCAAGAAAAAAGAAAAACGATAATGAAATAAAGCATGAGGGTCTCAATCCGAATGCACACATTTTAGGTGCAGGCGAGGTTCAGCCGCAGATTATTACCGATACTCTTGAAACCAACTATATGCCCTATGCAATGAGTGTTATTCTTTCAAGAGCTATACCCGAAATCGACGGTTTTAAACCCTCACACCGCAAGCTCCTTTACACAATGTATCTTATGGGGCTTTTAAACGGAGCTAAGGTCAAGTCTGCAAACATTGTGGGTCGAACCATGCAGCTCAACCCTCACGGTGATGCGGCAATTTATGAAACAATGGTTCGTCTTACAAGAGGTAACGAGGCGTTACTGCATCCTTTCGTTGACTCAAAGGGTAACTTCGGTAAGGCATATTCAAAAAATATGGCGTATGCCGCATCCCGATACACAGAGGCAAAGCTTGACAAAATATGCCAGGAGCTTTTCCGTGATATTGATAAAGATACTGTTGATTTTGTTCCCAACTACGACAATTCAATGCAAGAGCCTAAGCTCTTTCCCGTTACATTCCCCACGGTTTTAGTCAATAACAATACAGGTATTGCCGTAGGTATGGCAAGTAACATATGCTCGTTCAATCTCAATGAAATATGTGAAACAACAATAGCTCTTATTAAAAATCCTGACCACGATATTGCAGAAACACTTATTGCTCCCGATTTCAGCGGCGGCGGTATTCTGCTTTACGACAGGGCAAAGCTTGAAGAAATTTACAAAACAGGCAGAGGCTCTGTAAGAGTAAGAGCAAGATACAGCTACGACAAATCAAACAACTGCATAGATATTACGCAGATTCCTCCTTCAACGACCGTTGAAGCAATTATTGACAAAATAATTGAGCTTGCAAAAGCAGGTAAACTTAAAGAAATAAGTGATGTCCGTGATGAAACCGATAAGTCCGGTCTTAAAATAACCATTGATTTAAAGCGTGGTGTTGACGTTGACAAGCTTATGTCAAAGCTTTTCCAAAAAACACCTCTTGAAGACCCAACAAGCTGTAATTTTAACATCCTTGTAGGCGGTACGCCTAAGGTTATGGGGGTAGGTGAAATTCTTGATGAGTGGCTTGGTTTCAGAACAGAGTGTATCAAGCGAAGAACGGCATACAATCTGGGCAAGGCTAAGGACAGATTACATCTTCTTTTAGGGCTTCAAAAGATTCTGCTTGATATTGACAAGGCTATTAAAATAGTAAGAGAAACAGAAGAAGAAGCGGATGTTGTACCAAATCTTATGATTGGTTTCGGAATTGACGAGATTCAGGCTGAATACGTTGCTGAAATCAAGTTAAGGCATTTAAACCGTGAGTACATTCTCAAACGACTTGAAGATATTGAGGAACTGAAAAATACTATTGCAGATATGGAAGATATCCTTGCTTCAAAGTCAAGAATCAAAAACATCATCATTTCCGAACTTAAAGATGTAATGAAAAAATACGGTCAGGAAAGAAAAACGGAGATTCTTTACGATTATGACAACGAATCTGAACAGAGTGACGAACAGATTGAAGATTACCCGGTAAGACTTTTCTACACACACGACGGTTATTTCAAAAAGATAACTCCCCTGTCACTGCGTATGAGCAACGGCATACACAAGCTCAAAGATAACGACTTTATCACACAGGAGCTTGATTCCTCAAATGCGGTACATCTTTTATTCTTCTCAGATAAATGTCAAACCTACAAATCAAGAGTGTGCGATTTTGAAGATTCAAAAACAAGCCTATTAGGTGACTATATTCCCACAAAGTTAGGCTTTGACAGCGGAGAATCATCTGTCTACATGGCGGCCACATCCGATTATAAGGGTTATATGCTGTTCTTCTTTGAAAACGGCAAGGTTGCAAAAGTTGACATGGCATCTTATGAAACAAAAACGAACCGCAAGAAGCTAATCAACGCATATTCCGATAAATCTCCCCTTGTAGCGGCATTCCTCATAACAGATGATACAGATTTTGTCATAAAATCAACATCAGGCAGACTTCTCATATTCAACTCCGGTGCTATTTCATCCAAAACAACAAAAAATACTCAGGGTGTAGCAGTAATGAACCTTAAAAAAGGTCACAGAGTTGCCGAGATTGTTTATTATAAAGACGGAATGTTTACAAAGCCGCAGCGTTACAAGACCAAAACTCTGCCTTCTGCAGGTGCAATCCTTTCAGCAGAGGATTCAGGCGAGCAGATGTCTTTCTGATTAACAAAAATTTCCTTTGATATTTAATCCGTCAAAGACAATAATACAAATGACGGATGCAGACAGTATATAAAAAAGCGTTTGCGTTGTATGTATCCGTAAGTCCGTACCGTTAATTCGGTGCGGACTTGATTTTTTTGAGTATAAACAATAATTTAACAGTGCAGAAATTAAATAACATAAGCCGTAGGGAGCGTCGCCCTCGTCGCTCCGAATAATCAAAATCTGCGATTTTGATTATTGTTGATTAACGAACAAAATCAAAAAAAAGAGAATGGCTCCCTCATTGAGGGAGCTGGCACAAAGTGACTGAGGGAGTATAAGAAATGGCGATTTTGCTGTAATTTTAGTCTCGTCTACTCCCTCCGTCGCCTGTCGGCGACACCTCCCTCAAAGATGGAGGCTTGCACTCTTTTTTGAGTTAAGCTGACTTTGAATTGATGAAAATGGTACATTTCCATCAATCGGAGCGACGAGGGCGACGCTCCCTACATTTTTTAAATCAATATTCTGATAAATTATTACAAGAAAACGGCTTTCGCCGTACGCCTACGGCGACCGTTTTCGGATAGTCCATCGCCGTGCCCGCAGGGCAAATCGGCGGGACATATAATTTTTTTGCTTTATGGAAACGCAGTTTCCTATAAAGTAAAAAAACTTGCACAGAAGTTTTTCCGTGCAAGTTAATTTATAAATATTATTCGCCTTTCATGCCGAGAAGATTTACTTTACCGTCGTAAACTGCCTGACTGACCTTGATTGAATCAAAGATTGCTGCTCTGATGTCGTCATCCGTTGCACCGAGTTCACGGCTGTACTTTGTATCCATAAAGAGGTTGATGTCCATAATATCTGCAAGTCCGTCAACATCAATACCGCTTTCAATACCCTTTTCTGCATATTCTTTCTTGACTTTACCAAGTCCCATACGCATCATCCATGGAGCAACACTGAGAATCTTTCTGTTTTCGCCCATACCTCTTGCGGCATAAACGATTTTAAGAAATTCCTTCCATGTCATATTATACATGCTTATAGGCCAAGCCTTTGCACCCTTAGACTTTTCTGCAGCACCAACAATTACCTCACCAACCTGGCGCACTGTAAGCATCGCAGTACCACCCTTTGGATACATTGTAAAGGGAAGCTTATCCATCATCTTTATCTGTTCGATAAGGATAACCCATACGGGCTTTCTGCCGGGCTGTGTACCGAAAATATAAGGAAGTTCAAGAACTGAAACGTCAAAGTTATCATCTGCAAATGAGAATGCAACTTCTTCCTGGTCAATACGGCTTCTGATATAAGGATGCTTTTCAGTTGCTTTAAGCTCGGGATAATTCTTTGCAAGATATGAGAAATATGAGCCGAGAATAACAGCTTTTTTAACACCGACCTCTTTACACAAAGGCAATATTCTTTTGAGAGGAGCAATATTATATTTATAGTATGCATCATAAACAGGTGCAGGGAATTCAACTCTTTCGTCTATACCTGCGGCAAAGACAAAGCAATCATAGCCTCTGAGCATCTCTTTGATTTCTTCGTCTGTTTTTTCATAAATATTGCAAAATTCAAGTTCCATTTCGGGTGGAATAGGTGCACCTTCGGGAAGAGGAGGCAGAGCAACACTCTTAACCTCATGACCTCTTTCGATAAACTGCCTTGCAGCTTCACTGCCCAAAAGACCCGTGCCGCCAATCATAAATACTTTCATGGCAACCTTTTCTTTGAAATCATTAAATATTTCAGCACCGTAATAGTTGTTTTCATCCTTGCTGTGAAGAGGATACCAAACCTGTGCAAAGAACGGATTGATTTTAGCCTCAGTATCGTAATCCCAGGGCCAAGGAAGTTCTTCGGGACACCAATGACCACCCTTTAAAACGAGATTGGGGCTCATTTCAAACTCGTGACCTCTTGCACTTACCCACTTAACAGGAGTATACATATCTACAATTTCAGTTGCAAGGCACTTACCGCCTCTGAACTCGGCAGCTTTCTGCAAATCCTCAATAGTAAGTGAATCAAAGGGCTTTGTTTCATCATAACCGTGGTCAAGAATAATAACCTCATCGGAAGTCTTTTTCTTTGAGGGGATAACAATTTTAAAATCTTTCCAATCTTTAGGCAGTTTTTTATATTCCTCCATACTGCCGTAGAATGCTGACATTCTTTTGGGAACATTATTTTTTACCCACCAGAGAGTACCGTAATTTTCTGCGGATGCGATTTTCTTCATCCATGTATCTTTGAGTATGGTTGCAAAAGGTTTAGCAAAAAATGCAAGCTTATAAAATGACTCAACCTTATTCATCATGTTCTTGTAATACTGCTTAACGGGAATATTTGCTCTGAAATGGCAGTATTCTTCAAGCACATCACTATCATAATACCATTGACCGTGGAAATTACGGGTAATGAACCAGTTAGGATTAAAGAGCTTTTTGGTTGAGCCGATACCCAATGTATGTAAAAGTAATTCTTCAAATTCAAAATTTGTAAGTCTGTATTCTTCACCTGAACCGATGTTATAGAATCTTCTCCAGAATTCTTCGGGAATTTCGTCACTGCAGACATTAGCAAGCAGTCTGCCCGAATCCTCAACAGTAGCCCATTCAAGAACACCGTTAATGGGAACATGGAACATAATGGGGTCCATATTTTTAAGTATTTCAGGATAGAGAATACCTGACTGACGAAGTGACACCCAATATTTAAGACCTGACTCAGCAAAAACAGCTTCTGCCTTTACTTTACTGATAGCATAATGGTCGTAAACGCTGATTTTGATAGGGTCCCCTGTTCTTGCCCAATGGATAGGCGGATTACGGTCGCCTGTTTCGGCAACAGTACCTATGTAAACAACTTTGACCGCATCGGGATCAGGCTGTGCCTTTACAGCTTTTACAATATTTTCAGCCGCGGCTACATTCGTCTGCAATGTTTTTACAGGATAATAGTCTGCCGCAGGAGAAACCATACCTCCAACATGAAGAATATAGTCTGCACCGTTTACCATTTCGAGAACATCATCATAATTGGTAAGGTCACCCCAGACAAATCTGACTGACGGGTCATTCATATACGGCTCAAACTTACTGCGGTTTTTTCTGCTGTCACGATTGAGCAAAACAATATTATACTGATCTTTTTTTGCATAAAGCTCTAAAAAGCCCTGGAATCCCATTGTACCCGATGAGCCTGTAAGAGCAACTGTTTTTTTAGGCATTTCAGCACACCCCTAATTATAATCTTGTTGTAATTTTAACATAGCTTTAACATAATTTCAACGAATTTTAAATATTGTTTAAACATAATTCAAACTTTGTTCAAACATTATTTAAATATCGTTTGCACATTTTTATTCAGATTGTCACAGAAAATATATTAAAAGTTCTATGCTAACTATTGAAAAATTTTATAATGAATGGTATAATGATACAAAAATGGAAAGGTGTTGAAAAATATGAGCAATCCCTTGTGTGTAGTTACAGGGGCAACAGGTCATATCGGTTATGCACTTCTTAAAAAGCTTGCCGATAACGGTGCAAATGTACGAATACTTATAAGAAAAGATACAAAAATCTTTGACGGCATAAACTGTGAAAAGGTTTACGGTGACGTTACAGATCCGTCTTCGCTTGAAAAAGCTTTTGAGGGAGCAGATGTTGTATATCATCTCGCAGGTCTTATTGATATTAATGTCGGACAGGATGACATGGTGTGGAAAGTTAACTTTGAAGGCACAAAAAATGTGGTTGAAGCCTGCAAAAAGTGTAATGTAAGACGCCTTGTTTACGCCTCATCCGTTGACGCATACTATCCCCTCCCGGACAATCAGCTTATGACAGAAAAAGAAAGTTTCAATCCCGACGAGCTTGACGGTACATATGCAAAAACTAAAGCAAGTGCTACGAATTATATTTTTGAAAATCAGCGTAACGGGATTATTGATGCTGTTGTGGTTTATCCCGGTGCGTGTATAGGTCCATACGATTTTAAGGTTTCAAACATCGGTGAAATGGTAAGAACCGTTGCAAAACACGGTTATCCCGTATCACTTAATTTTGGTGCATACAATTTTGTTGACATCCGCGATGTTGCTGACGGTATGATTGCTGCCGCAGAAAAAGGCAGAAGCGGTGAGGGTTATATTCTTTGCGGAGAACAGATTTCCGTTAACGATTTTATATGTACTCTTTGCCGTGTTGCAGGCAAAAAAGAGCCTAAGCTTCAGCTCGGCTACGGCATTGTTAAAGTTGCGGCTCCCATTATGGAGGTTTATTACAAGGTTACTAAAACAACGCCTCTTTTCACAAGATACTCTGTAAGAAAGCTCATTTCAAACTGTAATTTTTCAATAGAAAAAGCAAAAGCAGAGCTTGGTTACACCCCCATGAGTGTTGAGCAATCACTTAAAGACATGATTGACTGGATAAAAGAAAACGAGAAATAATCAAAGCA
>CAZBVV010000065.1:0-10320 GCA_964495345.1 uncultured Eubacteriales bacterium | reverse complement strand
TGGACTGAATCACAGCTCGTTGACGGCAAATGTCCCGATTGCGGCAGAGAAGTAAAGCCTGCAAAGGAAGAAGCATATTTTTTAAGACTCTCAAAGTATCAGAAACAGCTTGAAGAGCATATAGAGAATAATCCTAATTTCATTTATCCCGAAAGCCGTAAAAAAGAGATGCTTAATAACTTTATAAAGCCCGGTTTGCAGGATTTGTGCGTATCAAGAACATCTTTCAAATGGGGTATTCCCGTTACCTTTGACGATAAACACGTTATTTATGTTTGGATTGATGCACTTTCAAACTATATAACAGCTCTCGGTTATGATCCCGACGGCTCATCAGACCTTTACAAAAAGTATTGGCCTGCAAACGTGCATATTATCGGTAAGGATATTATCCGTTTCCATACTATTTACTGGCCCATAATGCTTATGGCTCTGGGTGAGCCTCTTCCCAAGCAGGTTTACGGTCATCCGTGGCTTCTTTTCGGTGAGGACAAAATGAGTAAGTCAAAGGGTAACGTTATCTACGCTGACGAGCTTGTAAACCGTTTCGGTGTTGATGCTGTAAGATACTATCTTCTTTCCGAAATGCCTCACGCACAGGATGGCTCTATCTCTTACGATACGATGATTGAAAGATATAATTCCGACCTTGCGAATACAATCGGAAACCTTGTTAACAGAACTGTTGCCATGGTTAATAAATATTTTAACGGCGAACTTAACTGTAATACTGCAACAGAAGCTCTTGACGACAGCTTTAAGTCAGATATTCTTTCAGCTCTTCCCAAAGTAGAAAAAGCATTTGACGATTTCAGAATTTCCGATGCAGTTGATGCTGTTCTTACTATTGCAAAGAGAAGTAATAAGTATATTGACGAGACTGCTCCTTGGGCACTTGCAAAGGATGAAGAAAAGAAAAACAGACTTGCAACAGTTCTTTACAATCTTGTTGAAAGCATAAGAATTATTGCTGTTGAACTTTCACCATTTATGCCCGAAACATCCAAAGCTATTCTTGCTCAGATTAACTGTGACATTGACACATATGAAAGCATTAAAACTTTCGGTGCAATTTCCGTTGGTTCAAAGGTTGGTACAGCCACACCTCTCTTTGCAAGAATTGACGTTGAAAAAATTACAGCTGAAATACAGGCTGAAATGGCTGCAAAGGCACAAAATGCCAAAAATGCGGCTGAAATTGAAGGTGTCGCAAAAATCGGTATCGACGATTTTGCAAAAGTAGACTTGCGTGTTGCTGAAATTACCGACTGCGTACCTGTAAAGCGTGCA
This sequence comes from uncultured Eubacteriales bacterium, assembly GCA_964495345.1. Taxonomy (GTDB): domain Bacteria; phylum Bacillota; class Clostridia; order Oscillospirales; family Acutalibacteraceae; genus UBA1081. The sequence goes on along the minus strand of CAZBVV010000065.1, from coordinate 9,030 downwards.
AAAAAATTATTACAACTCACACTCAATGACGGCACGGATAAACCCAGAACTGTGGCTTCCGGTATTGCTCTTTGGTACAAACCCGAAGACCTTATCGGCAGAAAAGTTATTGTTGTGTCAAATCTTAAACCTGCCGTGTTGTGCGGAGTTGAAAGTCACGGAATGATTCTTGCGGCTGACTGTGCGGATAACGACGTTAAGGTTATCTTTGTTGATGATCTTCCTGCAGGTGCAAAGATAAGATAATGTATAATATTTTCGATTCACACGCCCACTATAATGATGAGCAGTTTGATATCGACCGTGATTCCTTGCTCGCTTCTTTACAGGAGGCGGGCATTGTCGGTATTGTAAACTGCGGTACTGATATTCAATCATCTCTGGAATCAATCAGATATGCTGAAACTTATCACTATATCTATGCCGCTTGCGGTTTTCATCCCGAGTCGGCAAATGATGTAAAAAACGGTGATTTTGATAAAATAGAAAAAATGCTCTCTCACGAAAAATGTGTTGCTTTGGGCGAAATAGGTCTTGATTATCATTACGATTTTGTAAGCAAAGATGTTCAGCTTACTGTCTTTGAACGTCAACTCGAAATCGCCGTAAAACATGATATTCCCGTTATCGTTCATGACAGGGAAGCTCATGCTGATACGCTGGAACTTCTTAAAAAGTACCGTCCGAAAGGCGTTTTGCATTGTTTTTCAGGCAGTGTTGAAACCGCAAGGGAAATTCTTAATTTAGGTATGTATATAGGACTCGGTGGAGCTGTCACGTTTAAAAATGCCGTAAGACCTGTTGAGGTTGCGGCTTTTGTACCTGAGGACAGATTGCTTGTGGAAACAGATTGTCCGTACATGGCTCCTGTGCCAATGAGAGGTAAGCGTAACGATTCTTCATATATTATCCATGTTGCTCAAAAACTCGGCGAAATAAGGAATTGTACTGCGGAGCATATTCTTGCTGTCACCGAAGCGAATGCACGCAAATTATTTAATATTTCTTAAAAGAAAATTAAAAATGATATGTTATAATTTATTAAAATAGAATGAGAAAGGAGAAATAAAATGATAAAAAGATTTTATTCGGGTAACGCACCCGAGCTTGAAAGGTACGCAAAGCTTTGCAGGGAAGACGGAGCTATTGAACCCGAACTTTACATGCAGCATAAGGTAAACAGGGGATTGCGTGACCTAAACGGCAAAGGAGTTCTTACCGGACTTACGGAAATCAGCGAAATTCAGTCAAAGAAAACCGTTAACGGTGAAGAAGTGCCCTGTGAGGGACAGCTCTTTTACAGGGGCTACAACATTAAAGACATAATAGCGGATTTTTCAAAAAGAGGTCGTTATTGTTTTGAAGAAACTGTGTATATTCTTCTGTTCGGCAGACTTCCTAATGAAGAAGAGCTTGATGAATTTAAAAACGTACTTGTAAATTACAGGGAATTACCCGTATCATTCGTCAGAGATTTTATTATGAAAGCACCGTCCGGAGATATTATGAATTCTCTTGCAAGAAGTGTGCTTGCACTTTATTCTTACGATGAAAAACCCGATGATACAAGCATAGATAACGTATTAAGACAGAGTATCAGACTTATCTCTCTGTTTCCGATGCTTTCCGTTTATGGTTATCAGGCATACAATTACTATGTAAAGGGTAACGAGAGCTTTTTTATTCACGAGCCCAAACCGGAATATTCTATCGCGGAGAATATTCTTTACATGCTTCGTCTTGACGGTAAATTTACACCCCTTGAGGCTCAGCTTCTTGATATGGCTCTTGTGCTTCACGCTGAACACGGCGGCGGTAATAATTCATCATTTACAACTCATGTTGTAACGTCCTCAGGAACGGATACTTATTCTTCTGTTGCTGCGGCACTCGGTTCTCTTAAAGGTCCTCGTCACGGCGGTGCTAACATAAAAGTCCGTTATATGCTTAAAAATATAAAATCAAATGTCTCCGATTGGAACGATGAAGAAGAAATTAAAGCCTATCTTCTGAAAATTCTTAATAAAGAAGCATTTGATAACAGCGGACTTATCTATGGTATAGGTCATGCGGTTTATTCACTTTCCGACCCGAGAGCAGAGGTATTTAAGGGCTTTGTTGAAAAGCTTGCAGGTGAAAAGGGACTTGAAAACGAATATAGGCTTTATGCCAACATCGAGCGTCTTGCTCCCGATGTGATTGCTCAAAAGCGTAAGATGTACAAGGGTGTAAGTGCAAATGTGGATTTTTATTCGGGATTTGTTTATGATATGTTAGGCATCCCCGAAGAACTTTATACTCCCATTTTTGCCGATGCAAGAATAGCCGGTTGGAGTGCTCACCGCCTTGAAGAAATCATAAATTCGGGCAAAATAATCCGACCTGCATACATGAATGTACAGGTCAGACGTGATTATGTCGAAATGAAAAACAGAAAATAAGTCTTACACAGGCGTACCAAAACCACAGTTTCATTTTGTGAGGCTGTGGTTTAAATTTTTAGTTAGAATTCAGTTAAAATTTAGTTAATTTTAAATATTGCTATTGTATTTATAAATAATATTGATGTATAATAAAATCAAATTTATATTTGTATTTAAACAGGTGAAAATATATGGATAAAACTCAAAAGCGTTGGTCATTTATTGTAAATGTTTTATATTTGCTGATTTTTGTTGTTGCCTTTGTTCTGTTTATGAAATATGCGTTCTGGATGGTTTTTCCTTTTATTGTAGCTCTTTGTATTGCGGCACTTTTACAAAAACCGTTAAAACTTTTAACAAAGAATAAAAAAGCTCCGAAAGGGATTATAAGTGCCGTACTATCCTTGCTTGTTTTCGGTGTAGTTATAGGTGTTGTAGCTCTCGGCGGAGTAAAAATAGTATCCGGAATTATGGATTTTGTAACCTATTTTACTGACAGGTGTACAAGTTTTGCCGATGTATTTGAGGTTATAAAAAATGCATATCTTTCACTTGATATTGCAAACCAGTTGCCGCCTGTTGTAAATGATTATGTTACAAGCGGAATTGATACCGTAAGAGATTACTTTTTAAGCGGTCAGATTGTTACAACCGTTACGGATAATATTTCAAAAATTATCTCACCGTTAAGCAGTGTTATTACATCTGTTCCGTCTTTTCTTGCCGGAGCGTTGATCTGTATTGTTGCGACCTGTTTTATGACTGCAACTTATGATGATATTAAAGACTTTGTATTAAGACAGTTCAGCGACATGGAAAAAGCCAAAAGAGCTAAACAGATTCTTTTAAGCTCCATTGGTAAAATGATTAAAGCCTATACAATCATAATATGTATTACTACGTTTGAGCTATTTATCGGCATATCTGTTTTAAAACTTATAGGCTTTACTGATGCATCTCATATTTTGCTTATCAGCTTTTTAATAGCACTTATAGATATTGTGCCTGTTCTTGGTACAGGTACGGTCATTATTCCGTGGAGTATTATCAGCTTTATATCCGGTAATATCGGTATGGGAATAGGTCTGCTTGTACTTTATGCTGTCGTATCCGTTATTCGTCAGTTTATCGAACCTAAACTTGTGGCAGGTCAGGTTGGTATTTCTCCCGTTGTTACAATTATGGCTATGTATATCGGTATAAAGGTTTTTGGAGCTATAGGCATCTTTATTCTTCCGTTTATTGTAATTATTATAAAGTTACTAAATGATGAAGGAATTATCCATATATTTAATTCTTCTCCCAAACATGAAAACTCAATACAGAAATGAGGTTGCATTATGGCTCTTATAAAAATGAAAGATCTGCTTGATTACGCAAAACGCTGTAATTGTGCTGTTGGTGCATTTAGTGTAGGCAACATGGAAATGGTAATGGGTGTAATTAAAGCTGCTGAAGAAATGAACACTCCAGTTATTTTGCAAATAGCCGAAAAACGATTAAAACAGTCACCTCTTGAGCTGATGGCTCCCATGATGGTATCAGCTGCAAAAAATGCAAAAGTTCCTGTTGCTGTTCACCTTGACCACGGACTTACAATGGATTGTATAAAAAAAGCTCTTGAATACGGTTTTACCTCAGTTATGCTTGACGGTTCACTTCTTCCTTTTGAAGAAAATATTGAGCTTACTAAGTCTGTTAAAAAAGAAGCAGATAAATACGGTGCAACGGTTGAAGCTGAGTTGGGTGTGGTCGGCGGTAATGAAGGCGATACTGCCGTACATGATATAATGTGTACAGACCCGAAAAAAGCAGTTGTTTTCTGTGCTGAAACAGGTACCGACTGTCTTGCCGTAGCGATTGGAAATGCACACGGTAACTATCCCGTGCTTCCCGAGCTGCGTTTTGATGTTCTTGAAAAAATCAATGATGTTGTTTCTGTTCCTCTTGTGCTTCACGGCGGGACAGGTATTACGGATGAAATGTTTAAAAGAGCAATCTCCTTAGGTATAAGAAAAATCAATATAGCAACTGCAAGCTTTGATGCACTTGCAAGCAGTGCTAAGGAATATACATCTAAACACAATAAACCTGATTATTTTGAGCTTTCACCAAATATGGTGAATGCTGTTTACAAAAATGTTAAAAGACATATTGAAATATTTAATAATTAAGAATGTTTGATTATAAAAAAACATACTAAAGGAATTACGGTGATTATTATGGCGTTAAGTTCAGTTTTAAATTCTCTTGCCTGCGAAGATGTAACAACTGCAAAAGCTATTCGTTTTGATTCGGAAGGCAAGCTTAAAATTATGCATATAACAGATACTCATCTTGGTGCTGATAATGTTGATGCGTCTGTTTGGCTTATAGCAAATGCCTGTGATAAAGAACAACCCGATATAGTGGTAGTTACAGGTGATAATGTAGGCAATTACGGTGATATTGATGCAACAAAAGGGTATATAAATAAGCTTATGTCTGTTTTTGAAAGCCGTAATATTACCGTGGCAATTACATTTGGCAATCATGATTCCGAAAATGAAAACGGTATGACAAGAGAGGAGCTTATGTCATATTACAATAATTTCTCATGCTCGATTTCCGTTGATGACGGTGAACTTCTCTCCGGTTGCGGTACATATAATGTCCCTGTGCTTGCAAGCAGTTCCGATAAAGTAAAATTCAATCTGTGGGTTTTTGATTCCGGCTCTTATGATGATGAAGGTCACTATGCAAACGTTCTTGAGGATCAAGTAGAATGGTACAAAGCAAAATCCGATGCACTGAAAACTGCAAACGGCGGTGAGGTTGTTTATTCGCTTGCTTTTCAGCATATAATTGTTCCTGATGTTTACTATGCTCTTAAAAAAGTTGAAAAACATAAGCTGTTTTCCTTTGAGCATATGTACAATAAGGGTGAATATTATATGTTCGACTCTGACGGTACAAACTACGGTACTCTTAATGAAACACCCTGTTGCGGCTATTACAATCACGGACAGTTTGAGACAATGGTTGAAAAAGGTGATGTTCTTGCCATGTTTACAGGTCATGACCACACTAATGCTTTCGGCGTTCGATATAAAGGAATTGATATAGTCAACTCTTTAAGTACACGCTATAACGGTGACAGATTTTCAACCCTCTATGGTTACAGAATTCTTGAAATTGACGAAAACAACACATCTGAATACAAATCACGTGTGGAACATTGGTACGATATGTTCAGCCGCAAAGATATTTCAGCTATCAAAGCAAGCGGTGATGATTTCGGTTATAAAACAGCAAAAAACGTTACAAATAAAGGTATAGGCCGTAAAATATTTGAAAAAATTTGCAGAGGTTTTTCCGGGCTGGTAACAGGCAGACGTATTACCTATAAAGATTAACTGATTACGATGGAAAATAATATTTTTTATGAAAACAGAACGAATTATATAGAGGTCTGGACAGAAGATTTTTTAAAGCCTATGCCTCATGTTCACAAAGAGCTTGAAATAGTTTATGTTGCAAATGGCGAGTCCCATCTTTTTATCGACCGCAATTTTGAAACTATTACAGACGGCGATTTGTTTATCTGTTTTCCCAATCAGATTCATTGTTATGAACGTTCAAACATAGGCAATTATTATCTGTTTACCATTATTCCCGATTCCTGTATGGGAATTAAAGGTTTGCTGTATGATTTCGTGCCTAAAAATAATGTTTTGAAGCTTGATAATAACGATGAAATCATAAAAGTGTTGAGTGATGCTGTTGCTTATAATGGCGAGTATAAAGAAACCTATCAGACGGGACTTATAAACCAGGCGATAGCTCTCATTTTGCCGAAGCTTGAACTGACACCGCGTATAAAAAGCGGTAATGCAACGCTTCAGAACGTTATAAATTATTGTTCTGTGAATTTTGCCCGTGAGTTGACGCTTGACGATATTGCACGGGATTTACACATGAGTAAGTACCATATTTCGCATTTGATTAACGATAAATTAGGCATTAGTTTTACAGGTTATATCAATATTTTAAGGATAAATAACTCCTGTGATTTGCTCAGAAAAACAAATAAAAATATTGCAAGTATTTCCGAAGAGGTAGGTTTCGGCTCTATACGTTCATTTAACCGTGTGTTTTTGCAGATTATGAATATGACTCCCTGTGATTACAGAAAAAGTGTGAAATACAAATAGATAATATACACCGTACAAGAAGTTTTAATACTTATAAGTGCGGTGTTTTTTCTTTTTTAAAAAATATAAATCGCAATATATGACCATGATTTACAATAGAATTGACTTGATTTAATACGCCTGTAAAACTTATAATAAAAATGAAAAAAGAAAACCGTAATTTCAGATTTTATAAAAGGGAGACAGCATGATGAAGTATATTGAATTTGACCATAGTAAAAAGTACGATATTATACCTTTGGGCAGAGTTGCAATTGACTTTAACCCCACAGATATGAATAAGCCTCTTTCACAGAGCAGTAATTTTAATAAATATGTAGGTGGTTCACCTGCAAATATTGCTGTAGGTATGGCTCGTCTCGGTAAAAAAGCAGGATTTATCGGCAAAGTGTCAGACGATCAATTCGGTGATTATGTAATTGACTACTTTAAAAACGACGGTATTGATGTAAGTCACATTACACGCTGCACAAACGGTGAAAATCTTGGTCTTACTTTTACCGAAATAAAAAGCCCGACAGAAAGCAGTATTCTTATGTATCGTGAGGGTGTAGCTGACCTTATGCTTCATCCCGACGATGTTGACGAGGAATACATAAAACAGACAAAAATTCTCCTTATCTCAGGAACAGCACTTTGTCAGTCTCCTTCAAGAGAAGCTGCACTCAAAGCGATGATGCTTGCAAAGAAAAATGATGTTCCCGTTATATTTGATATTGACTACCGTGCATACACTTGGAAAAACAAGGATGAAATTTCTGTATATTACTCAATGGTTGCAAGAAATGCGGACATCATTTTAGGTTCAAGAGAAGAATTTGACCTTACCGAAGCAATTACAGGCATCTGTCATTCCGACGAAGAGAGTGCAAAACTCTGGTGTTCATACGGTGCTAAAATCGTAGTTATCAAGCACGGCAAAGAGGGCTCAACCGCTTATACAAACGACGGAATGAGTTACTCTGTAAAACCTTTTCCCGTAAAAGCGATGAAAGGCTTTGGCGGCGGTGACGGCTACGCATCTTCATTTATAAGAGCGTTGCTTGACGGTTGCGAACTTATCGAAGCTCTTGAATACGGCAGTGCATCAGCATCCATGCTTATTTCAGCTCATAGCTGTTCTGCGGCGATGCCTACACTCGAAGCAGTAGAAAAATTTATTGCAGAGGAAAAAGCACTTTACGGAGAAATGGTTGTAAGAGTATGATATGAAAAATATTGACATCAAATTTAAACGTATGCTGATAATTACAATTTGCGTTTGTGTTGCCTTGTTTGCTGTCGCAGGAGTTTATGCAATATGCGTAAATGCGTATGTTGTTAATTCGTCACAAGATTATATTATATCTGTTGATGAAGCTGCAGAAATTGAGGATGCTGACTGTATTCTTGTTCTCGGTGCGGGTGTTGACGGTGAAACACTCAGTCATATGCTTGAAGACAGGGTGAAGACAGGCATATCTCTTTACGAAAACGGTGCGGCTCCTAAAATTCTTATGAGTGGGGACCACGGCAGGGAAGAGTATGATGAAGTTAATGCCATGAAAGCCTATGCAGTTGACAGCGGAGTACCGTCTGAAGATATTTTTATGGACCATGCAGGCTTTTCCACATACGAATCAATGTACAGGGCAAGAGATATTTTTTGTGCAAAAAAAATTATAATTGTTTCACAGGAATATCATCTGTACAGAGCAATATATATTGCAAGATATTTGGGACTTGATGCCTACGGTGTTGACGGTCAGCTTCGTGAATATGCAGCTGATACAAATATTTACAATACATTAAGAGAGTTTCTTGCAAGAAATAAAGATTTTCTTTATGTAAAATTAAATCCCGAACCAACTTATTTAGGTGAAACAGTGCCGATAAGCGGTAACGGTGACATAACTAACGATAAGGGTGAAGAAAGTGTTTGAAGTACCTGTTTTAAACGAAAATAACGAAAAGATACTTTGTGAAATAAACGGTAAAAACGCAGATATGCTTATGAACATAAAAGTTAAGTATCTTAAAGCCGGAGAGTGCATATCAATAAATGATGCAGAAAACGAAACTGCAGTTTTGCTCGTTTCAGGTGAAATCAGATTTTCATGGAACGGTAAAACCGAAACAGGCAAACGCAAAGACCCTTTTGATATGAAACCGTATTGTTTACACGCTTCAAAAAATACTTATTTTACCGTTGAAGCTCTTGCAGATAGTGAAATCATTATTCAGCAGACTGACAATGATAAGGAATTTGAAGCTGTATTTTATAATCCCGAAAACTGTCTTTATCAGGAATTCGGCAAAGGTCAGTGGGACGGTGCAGGGCACAGGGTTGTTTCAACAATGTTTGACCCGGACAATGCACCGTATTCAAATATGGTATTAGGTGAGGTTTTCAATAAGCCGGGCAGATGGTCAAG
>CAZBVV010000064.1:0-10326 GCA_964495345.1 uncultured Eubacteriales bacterium | reverse complement strand
CGCAAGCAAATAACGATGGAACACTGTTTGATTCGCAGAAATTTCATATAAAATGCCTCACGGCATTGTGCTACGCACACGGAGCGACGAGGGCGTCGCTCCCTACGATTATAACTTTGATATTCCGCTAAATTATTATTTATTAATCTTCTCCATACAAAGTGAAAAAGCCACGGATAACTCCGTGACTTTTTCGGGGAAGAGAAAATAAAATGAAAAGGAATTTCATAACACTTGCTATGTGTCGTATTATAAATGAGACATTTTGCGTTTTTTATACATTTTTATTAACATATTGTAAACATTTGGCGAAAAAACGAAAAAATCAGTATTCAATGTCATCAAATTGCATTACAACAGTTTCTTTTTCATATTCAGGCACATACTTATCCTGATAATAATTCTCCTGTTCAAAACGCATATTGCCGTTGGTGTAATATGTAACCATAGTGCAGCCTCGCTGCGAACCGTTGTTTTTTATTCCGAAATATGCAAGGTAATCAATATACATACCGTAATTTAAATTGATACCTTTGTAATTTACGGAGAAAGTGTTGTAATGGTCATGTCCGCAAAAAACAGAATCAGTACTGCCAAGTTCAAGCATATACTCAAACAGATTATCTTCACCCTCACCGCAGTATACAATTTCATCGGTTTCGCCGGCAAACCCGTAGTTATATATTACATTTTCAGTATCAACATGCCCGTTTTGTAAAAATTCTGTCCATGCATCGGAATATTCTCTGATTGGAATGTGAAAATACACGCTCGACGGTACAGTTGTAAGATGGGCATATATATCTTGTTTTTCTTCACTTAATGCTTCTATAGTGTTTTTATTCTGTTTATTAAGTGACAAAATTGTTTCCTTGTACCACTCCACCTGGTTTTCGTGGATGTTATCGTATTTAAAACTGATACCCGGAATATAGCCGTCCGTATAATCGTGGGAATCTATAAGCACAAGTGAACGGATAATTACTCCGTCGCTGTTTACAATGTTAAATAATTTGTTGGTATAGCCGTCGATACCCTCAACAGTCTGTGCAAAACAATGAGGATATTCGCCGAAAATCTCATTAAGCTCGGCTTTTGAATAAAGCGAATGTACCTCAACATCGTGATTGCCGAATGTATAAGTCCAATAAACGCCCAAAGATTCCATAAGCTGAGCAATAAGCCTTGCACCGCGACTGTTGTCGATTGTACCTGCCTGTATAATCATCGGGTAAATTAAATCGCCCGAAATCACAACAAAATCCGGTTTTTCTTCGGTTATCATCGCAGCAACAGCATTGAGTGCTTTCAAATCCTTGCTGATTGAAAAAGCTCCGCCGCCAAGGTGGATATCAGTAAGATGCATGACTTTTATATCATTATCCGCAAGAATGTTCCAATATCCCGTATCATAATTTTCAAATTCAAGCTGACGGGTATCTGCTTTTTCAAAGGATTCAGCTTTTTTAAGATTTGATTTATAACCTATATATCCCGCAACCTGTGTTGCGCCGACAAACAGCACGACAACAGCAAGAATACAAAAAACTACTGTCAATGCTTTCTTTTTTCTGTTCACATTTTTATCCATAATTAAGATACTTTACCCCCTAATGTCGTTTTTTCCGCAGATGATGATGTTGTTTGCTCAATATCCGTATTTACCTCTGTTTTAACTGAGGTAATGCTCTCAACAACAACTGTTTCCGGAACTGTATCAGAAACTGTCTGAATTGAATTTATATAGTAATTGCCCTGAAGCTCCTTTAAGGTAATTCTCATAACCTTATCCGGTTCAGGAGCCACAAAATTGCCCTCATCATCTTTATCCCAGCTTTCGGATGCAAGATAATTCACCGTAAGAATTATTGATGAACCCGACTGTTTAGCATCCGTTACAGACGGAGTATAAACAGGACTGATTGCCGTAACGGGAATTTTATAAACTGAAGCGGTACTGTCATATTCAAAAGTACAGTTATAACTCTGAATTGTTGCATGAACAATACTGCTTGCAGTTTCCGGCCCGAAGAGTGACATATACGCACTTTCAACATCTGCTGCAGGAATGAGCATATAACCACCTGAATAGGAATATGTATCCGGGGTTGATTCTGCACTTAAAATGAGCCATATTGACGCATTCAGCAGTTGTTCGGTATCTGCAGAAGCTATATCGTCAAAGGAATCAATATCAACTGCAACAACAGGAGTAAGATACTCGTTATATACAGCATAATCACTACCGGAATCGGTAGTTTTTATAATATAAGATATGCCGTTATATGCAACAAGAATTATACCCAACAATGCAAAAATAAGAATTATCGCACCAAGCCAGAATGACAGTTTATGGGGATATTTGCTTTTTTCTTCGTTCAAAATTAAATACCTCCGTTAAATTAATTAATTTCAGCGAATCTGCCCGTTACCTCTTATAACGTACTTATACGAGGTAAGCTCAGGCAGTCCCACAGGACCTCTTACATGAAGTTTCTGATTTGAAATACCGATTTCCGCACCGAAACCGAACTCTCCGCCATCCGTAAATCTTGTACTTGCATTTACATAAACGGCTGATGAATTAACCTCTGATACAAATTTTTCTGCCGCTTCATAATTCTGAGTAATTATACTTTCGCTGTGGTCTGTGCTGTACTTTGCAATATGAGCGATAGCTTCGTCAATATCGTTTACGATTTTAACTGAAATTTTGTAATCAAGATATTCTGTTGCCCAATCCTCATCAGTAGCAGGAACAACATCGGGAATTATACTTTGCACAATCTCGTCACCGATGATTACAACATTTTTACTGTCAAGCTGTTCTTTAATGGCAATAAGGGCAAATTCTGCAATATCCTTATGCACAAGCAAGCTTTCACAGGCATTACAGACCGATACTCTTGATGTTTTTGCGTTGAGTACAATCTGAGCAGCCATATCAATATCTGCATCCCTGTCAATATAAATATGACAGTTGCCCTCACCTGTTCTGATAACGGGAACAGTGGAGTTTTTAACAACTGCATTGATAAGACCTGCTCCGCCTCTGGGAATGAGAACATCAACGTATTCATTAAGACGCATAAGCTCCCCTGCTGTTTCACGATCTGTCCTTTCAATAAGCTGAATACAGTCCTCGGGAAGATTTGCTTCTGCCACGGCTTTACGCATAACGTCGGCAATCGCTTTATTGGAATTGATTGCCTCTTTACCACCCTTTAAAATAACCGCATTACCCGATTTAAGACAAAGTGCCGCCGCATCTGCTGTTACATTGGGTCTTGCTTCGTAAATAACGGCAATAACACCTAAAGGTACGCTTACCTTTGTTATTTTAAGACCGTTAGGGCGGGTAGTACCTGAAAGAGTTTTGCCTACAGGGTCATCAAGTGCAATAATTTCACAAACGGCAGATGCAATTTTTTCAATACGCTCTTTATCAAGCTTCAATCTGTCAAGCAAGGAATCGGAAAGTCCGTTTGCTTTGCCGTTTGCAATATCAATATTGTTAGCAGCAACTATAATATCACTTGATGCAATAAGTGCATCTGCGATTTTTTTAAGTGCATTGTTCTTTGTATCAGATGATGCTACGGAAAGTGTGCTTGACGCTGCTTTTGCATTTATTCCTATTTTTTCAAGATATGCATTATCCATTGTTATCACCTTTATTTCCTATAAAAAATGTACCTATTTGATGACCGTCAAAAAGCTTGTATATATCCGTCGGGTCACTTCCGCACATAATAACCGTGTCAATTCCTGCGGATGTAGATATTTCAGCGGCGTTAAGCTTTGTTATCATGCCGCCGGTTCCTCTGTTTGAGCCTGCATCACCTGCAAGAGCCTTGATTTGGGGAGTTATTTCATCAACTACGGGAATGAGGCGGGCGTTGATATCTGTTTGCGGATTTCCGTCAAACAAGCCGTCAATATCGGTAAGTATAACAAGGGCATCTGCACCGATAAGCTTTGCAACTATGGCTGAAAGACTGTCGTTATCACCGTAAACGATTTCTTCAACGGCAACAGAGTCATTCTCATTTACAATAGGAATAGCACCGTATTCAAGCATGGTGTTAAAAGCATTTATAAGATTGCTTCTGCGTTCATCATTCTCTACGTCACTTTTTGTAATAAGAAGCTGACCTACAGTATGAGAGTATTCGGAGAAGAACTTATCATACATAAACATAAGCTCGCATTGACCGATACAAGCAGCCGCCTGTCTGCCGGGGGTATCTTTAGGGCGATCTTTAAGTCCTAACTTGCCTACACCTACGCCGATTGCACCCGATGTAACCAACACGATTTCCTTGCCCTGATTCAATAAATCGGATAACACGGAAACGAGCTTTATCATGCGGCGAATATTTGTTTTTCCCGTAGAATATGTAAGAGTAGAAGTGCCTACTTTAAAAACGATACGCTTTGCATTTTTCAATCCTGTCAAAATTGTTCACATCCGTAAATAATAATTCTATTATACTATATCACATCAGTATTTATATTTACAAGTGCAAAATAAAACAAAAAAAAAGAGCAACGCTGATTTAACAACGCTGCTCCGACTTTTTTGCCGTTATGTAAGATTATTCTTCAGCTTCTGCTGCCTTTTTCTTTTCAAAACACGCACTGCAAAGAACTCCTGTATCACTCTTGGGAACAAAAGGAACTGTTGCTTCACCGCCGCACTCCTTACATACTGTTGTAAAATACTGACGTGCAGGACGTTTACGCTGTTTCATGGCAGTGCGACATTCCTTGCAACGCTGGGGTTCGTTTTCGAGCCCTTTTTCAGCATAGAACTCTTGCTCGCCTGCTGAGAAAATAAATTCTTTTCCGCACTCCTTGCAGATGATGGTCTTGTCTTCGTACATAATAAGTACCTCGCTTGATATTTTTTTTGCCTCATCAACGGATTTACACCGTTCGCATTGTAGTAACGCTCTTTTATTAAGTCAAGGCATATATAACAGACCTCTGTTAAGAGGATATGTTCAAATTCTTTTTAAGCTTGTTTTTTGCACGGCAGATTGCACTGTCTACGGCCTTTACCGTCATATTAAGGCTGTTTGCAATTTCCGCATAAGTGTAACCTGCAAGATAGCTGATCATAACCTTTTTTTCTGTTTCGGACAGATGTTTTTTTAAAATCTGTTCAAAATCACGGTTATCCTCACTTAAAATATAAGTATCCTCACAGGAAACCACGGGAATATCAAAATCCTCGTCAAATTCAACGGCTGAATTAAGAGGTAAATTTTTTGAATTTGTTGAATTTCTAAGGCAATCACTAAGCCTGTTGCGGACACATTTTGATGCATACGTTTTAAATGAAGCACCCCTGTCACCGCTGTATGAACGAATAGCATGAAGAAAGCCTATCATTCCCTCCTGATACCAATCATCAAAGGTAAGAGAATCGAGAAAATAGTTTTGCGCCATAAAAGATATAACGCTGCTGTATCTTACTATAAGTGTGTTTACGGCTTCACTGTCACCGTCACGGACAAGTGCTATAAGTTCATCATCAGACAAATCCGAATATTTAACACTTTTTTGTGGTTCTGACATACAATACCTCAAACTACACATTTTTAATTAAATGTTATTATATACTTATTTTTGTGCTTTGTCAACAATTTTTTTAATATTTTTTTTAATATTTTGTTAAAAGATAAAAATATTTCATTTTCACAGATTTACAAGCAGAAAAAGTAAAAAAATTTAAAAATTGTTGTTGCAATTTTTAATAAGTTATGTTATAATCTTTGCGTTATGTAAACGATTGAAAGAGGTGAACAGTTATGAAAGAAGGACTTCATCCCGATTACAAGCAGACCACAGTTAAGTGTGCTTGCGGCGCTGTTTTTGAAACAGGCTCAACAAAAGAAGATCTTCATGTTGATATATGCTCAAAATGCCATCCGTTCTTCACAGGTAAACAGAAGCTTGTTGATACAGGCGGACGTGCTGATAAGTTCTACAAGCGTTTCAATAAGAGTCAGGGCTAAAAATCTAAAAGGACGGTACTTTCAAGTGCCGTTTTTTTGATTTATACAAATCAATACAAGTGCAAAAAGAAGGTGGAATATGGCAGACTATCTTACATTAAGAAATGAAGCACACGACGAATTTATTGAAAAGCGTTCCAGATTTATCGGATATGCAAAACCTGTAACAACTCAGGAAGAAGCTATGGATTTTATAAATTCAATCCGTTCAAAACATTGGGACGCAACGCATAATGTTTATGCATATATACTGCGTGAGGGACAAACAAGACGTTACAGCGATGACGGTGAACCTTCGGGCACGGCAGGCGTACCTGTATTGGATGTGTTATTAAAAGAAAATCTTACTGACTGTGTTGTGGTTGCAACAAGATATTTCGGCGGAATAATGCTCGGTGCAGGAGGTCTTGTACGTGCATATTCCCACACATCAAAAATTGCCGTTGATGCAGCAAGCATAATGAAGATGTCAGTCTGCTCCGTTATGTCCGTTACCTGTGATTACAATTTTTACGGCAAGCTGTCTGCTCTGATTCCCGAACACGGAGGAATTGTTGAAGATGCCGATTTCGGTGAAAACGTTACGGTTAAATTTTATCTGCCTGCCGCAAACGAAAATTGCTTCAACGCCGCACTTACAGATGCAGGAAACGGCAAATATACAAGTTTAAAGTTACTTGAAAAATACGCAGAAATCAAATAATCAAAAAAATATATCGAAAAAACAAGATTTTTTTAAAAGCTTAGAGGATTTTTCGCACAAAATGAGTATATACTATATGAAAGAGGTTTTTTTATGCGATTCAGTGACGAATTTCTTGCAGAAATTAAAAACAGAAACGACATTGTTGATATAGTATCATCTTATGTTGATTTGCGTACAAGAGGTCCGAGATCCACAGGCTTATGCCCTTTTCATAACGAAAAATCACCGTCTTTTACAGTATTTGCGGATACTCAATCCTACTATTGTTTCGGTTGCAGTTCCGGCGGCGACGTAATCACTTTTATTAAAAACATTGAAAATATTGATTACGGCGAAGCTGTTAAATTGCTTGCAGACAAGATTGGGTTGCCGTTACCCGCAGACGGTTACGATGACTCTATGGCAAAAGCCCGAAGACGAATGCTTGAAGCAAACCGTGAAGCGGCAAGGTTTTTTCACAACTGCCTTTTCACTCCCGACGGACAAGTCGGTCTTGAATATTACAAGCAAAGAGCGTTGTCATCGGATACCATACGCCGTTTCGGTCTGGGTTTTGCACCCGATAAATGGGATGCTTTGGTAAAGCACCTTAAAGCAAAAGGTTTTTCCGAAAGCGAGATTATAGCAGCTAACCTTGCATTAAAAACAAAAAAAGGCAGCACGATAGACAGATTCAGAAACAGAGCCATATTCCCTATTATAGATGTAAAGGGAAGCGTTCTTGCCTTTGGCGGCAGACGTGTTGTTGATACGGACGAGCCAAAATACGTCAACACATCAGACACTCTTGTATACAAAAAAGGTAACGGTGTTTTCGGTTTAAACCTGGCTAAAAACGGCACGTCAAAAACCCTTATTCTTTGCGAAGGATATATGGACGTAATTGCATATCATCAGGCAGGATTCACAAATGCAGTAGCAGGTCTCGGTACAGCATTTTCACCCGAAATGGCAAAGCTTATTGCAAAGTATGCAGATGAAGTTATACTTTCCTACGATAATGACGAAGCAGGACAAAAAGCGGCATCTAAAGCAATAGGTATACTGTCAAAAACTCCCCTGCGTATCCGTGTTGCGATACTCAGCGGCGGTAAGGATTCGGACGAAATCATAACAAAATACGGCAAAGAGAAAATGCGTCAAATACTCGACTCGGCTGTTAGTGACGTTGAGTACAAGCTGATGAAAGCAAAAAAAGGCTTCGATCTTACAAACGCCGATGATAAAATTGCTTATCTTAACTCGGCAGTTGAAGAACTTGCAAAAATCAAAAATCCTATTCATTGGGATGTGTATGCATCAAAATTATCTGCCGAGCTGGGCGTATCAAAAGATGCAATTACCATACAAATCAACAAAAAAGCAAGCCAGCTTTCACGCAGAGAAACAAAAGAATGGTTTGCAGGTGCGGCAACATTTGACGACGCTGCTCTAAAAAAAGCAAATCCCGAACGGCAAAAAAATCTTTCGGCGGCACGGTGTGAAGAGATGCTTATATCGTCCCTTTTGAAAAATCCGGATTTTTATTTTAAAATTAAAGACAAGCTGTCAGAGAATGATTTTTCTACGCAACTTAATTTAAGACTATTCAAACTCATAGCATCCAAACTTGAATCCGGCAGGTCGGTGGATGTTACATATTTCGCACAGGATCTGACTGATGATGAAATGGGTTATCTCGTAAGACTTGAATCAATGCGTGAAAATCTCGGCAACACGGTAGGTGAATGTCTTGATTGCATAAAACGCATGAAAGAGGAAAAGGCTTTAAGCGAACAGGGAAATCCTGCAAACATGACAGATTCACAATGGGCGGCTCTTTTTAAGCCCACAGACTAACCGATCAATCAAAATCACAAATATTTTATTGGAGAGGATAAATATTATGGATTCAGCAGAAAAAAGAAATGCAGTCAACAGACTCATCGAAAAAGGCAAAGCACAGGGTAAGCTCCAGGCTCAGGAAATTGACACTCTTACCATTGAATTTGACGATAAAGACATTGATGAGCTTGAAAGACTTTATGAAGCTATCGAATTAAACAACATTGAAATCGTTGACGATATCGGTGACATTGTTGCAAGCGGATTTGACTTTAACGGCGGCATCGGTAAAGATGTGGAAATTGAGGCTGAAGATTCGGTAGATGTTAAGGGTTCTCAGTTGGATGACCCTGTAAAAGTTTATCTTAAAGAAATCGGTAAAGTGCCTCTTTTAACCGCAGAGGAAGAAATTGAACTTGCGATGCGTATAGCTGAAAACGATATCGAAGCAAAAAAACGCCTTGAAGAAGCTAATCTGCGTCTTGTTGTAAGTATTGCAAAGCGTTACAGCGGCAGAGGTATGCAGTTCCTTGACCTTATTCAGGAAGGTAATCTCGGTCTTATCAAGGCTGTTGAAAAGTTTGACTACACCAAAGGATTCAAATTCTCAACATATGCAACATGGTGGATTCGTCAAGCAATCACAAGAGCTATTGCTGACCAGGCAAGAACTATCCGTATCCCCGTTCATATGGTTGAAACAATCAATAAGGTTAAAAAGACCAATACAATACTGCTTCACAAAAACGGCAGAGAGCCTACTCCGGAAGAAATTGCCGCAGAACTCAGTTTATCCGTTGACAAAGTCCGTGAAATATTAAGAGTTGCACAGGAGCCTGTTTCACTTGAAACACCTATCGGTGAAGAAGAAGACAGCCACCTTGGTGATTTCATTCCTGATGAAGATGCTCTTGCTCCTGCAGAGGCGGCATCACAGTCACTTCTTAAAGAAGAAATTACAAAGGTACTTAAAACTCTTACACCCAGAGAAGCAAAGGTACTTACTTTGCGTTTCGGTCTTGATGACGGTCATCCCAAAACTCTTGAAGAAGTTGGTGCAGAGTTCAACGTTACAAGAGAGAGAATCAGACAGATTGAAGCCAAAGCACTCAGAAAGCTCCGCCATCCCGGAAGAAGTAAGAGACTTAAAGACTTTATGAACAACTAAAAAATCAAGATAAACGGCTTGTACGGAAAAAACCTGCAAGCCGTTTTTTACATTAAATATACATATTAATATTATTTAATATCTTTTTTGTATATAGGATTGACAATCATATATATTTTATTTTATAATTTAATTACAATAATAAGTTTAGCTTATTTATAGGAAAAACTTTTGAGGTGATTCCAATGTTTTAATTTTTAATAACAATAGTTCAAATTAAAGCTTTCATAAAGGAGTTGACAAGATGAAAAAGTATTTTACTATTTTTTTATGTGTCATATTTTTAATTGGAAATTTTTCTGTATTTGCTGCTGCCGAGCATTCCAATGAAAATGTTGATTTACCTCACTTAGGATTAGAGCGGAATCCGTTATTGCCTGACGGATATGATTTGTGTGAATATCTTATAAACAGAGCTGATGTAAACGAAGACGGAAATATAACAGCAAGTGACGCACGACTTGCCCTAAGAATGTCAGCAAATCTTGAAACAACAACCGACAAGCAAAAAGTAATGGCAGATATAAATATTGACGGAAATATAACAGCAGGTGATGCAAGAAATATTCTCCTTTTATCAGCATCAATCAATACTTACATTTGCA
>CAZBVV010000063.1:0-10340 GCA_964495345.1 uncultured Eubacteriales bacterium | reverse complement strand
CTTAATCTGACCGATTCTGCCCTTGATCTCTGCAACATCACCTGCACCGTCAACGATGATTGTATTTTCCTTTGAAATCTTAACCTGCTTTGCACGTCCAAGCTGAGGAATCTGTGTATCTTTAAGCTCAAGACCGAGATCTGATGTAATAACCTCACCGCCTGTAAGGATTGCGATATCCTTAAGCATTTCCTTTCTTCTGTCGCCGAAGCCGGGAGCTTTAACTGCGATACAAGTGAATGTACCTCTGAGCTTGTTAACAAGGATTGTTGAAAGAGCTTCACCCTCAACATCCTCTGCAATAATTACAAGCTTTTTGCCTGCCTGTACAAGCTGTTCAAGGAGAGGAAGAATCTCCTGAATGTTTGAGATTTTCTTATCTGTAATAAGGATGAATGCGTCGTCAATAACAGCTTCCATCTTATCTGTATCTGTTACCATGTAAGGTGAAATGTAGCCTCTGTCAAACTGCATACCCTCAACAACGTCACATGATGTTTCGCTTGTTTTGGATTCTTCAACTGTGATAACACCGTCTGCCGATACCTTTTCCATAGCCTCTGCAATAAGCTTACCTACTGTTTCGTCTGCGGCGGAAATTGTTGCAATTCTTGCAATATCTTCTGATGTTGTAACGGGCTTTGAGTTAGCCTTAACAGCCTCTACTGCTGTTGCAACTGCCTTCTGGATACCCTTTTTTACTACCATGGGGTTTGCACCTGCTGCAACGTTCTTCATACCCTCTGTAACAAGAGCCTGTGCAAGAAGAGTAGCTGTTGTTGTACCGTCACCTGCAACGTCGTTTGTCTTTGTTGCAACTTCTTTTACAAGCTGTGCACCCATATTCTCAAAAGGATCTTCAAGCTCGATTTCCTTTGCGATTGTAACACCGTCATTTGTAATGAGAGGTGCACCGTATTTCTTATCAAGAACTACGTTTCTGCCCTTGGGGCCAAGTGTGATTTTAACTGTATTGCTGAGCTTATCAATACCTGCAAGAAGTGCTTTTCTTGCGTCTTCACCGTAAATTACCTGTTTTGCCATAATATGTTTCCTCCTTCAATTACTCTACAACTGCAAGAATGTCACCCTGACGGCATACTGTAAATTCTTCACCGTCAAGCTTAACTTCCGTACCTGCGTACTTGTTGAGTATAACCTTTTCGCCGACCTTAACTTCCATCTTGATTTCTTTACCGTCAACCACGCCGCCGGGACCTACTGCTACGATTTGAGCAACCTGGGGCTTTTCCTGTGCTGCGGATGAAAGAATGATTCCGCTTTGTGTTTTCTCTTCTGCTGCGACAAATTTAACTACTACTTTATCGCCTAAGGGTTTAAGTGTCATTGTATATTCCTCCCGGATTATTTTTTTAACATTAGCACTCTCGCCTGTTGAGTGCTAATGTATATTGTAACCACTTTCAATTACAAAATCAAGTATTTTTTGAAAAATTTTCAAAAAAATTTTTTTATACATATATTTTTAATATTCATCATTCAAAATAATTGACAATTTATCGCTTGTGTAGTATAATATACACATGAAAAAAATAAAGGGGTGTATACACAATGGCAAAAAGAAAAGAAGATCTCAGAATAAGAAGAACTCACAAGCTGCTTTGCGATGCTATGCTTGATTTGCTTGATGAAACAAGCTACGATAACATTTCCGTTGTTGATATATGCGAAAAAGCCATGGTTCACAGAGCAACGTTTTACAAGCATTTTGCAGACAAAAACGAATTCATGGAGTATGTTACAAGAGTAAAGCTGCGTGAGTTTTATGATATCAGTGCAAAAGAGCATATCACAACCGATCTTAACAACGCTTACTACGAAATCATCAACAACGTGCTCACTTTCGTTGAAATGAATCGCAATATGCTTAAAATGTCCATTCAATCATCCAGCAACAGTTCATTTCTGGATTCACTTCACAAAATCATTTATGAGGAATTTGTTGAATTGATTGAGATTCTTACTAAAAACGGTGAAACATTCAGTACACCTATTGATATGCTCGCTCAGTTCTACACCGGCGGATTTTCAGCAGTTTTAAGAGCATGGATTGCAGATGAAAGCACATATACCAAGCAAGAGCTTTCTGTTTACATAGAAAAGCTGCTCCACATCAGCAAAAATTAACCGAAAATATCAAGCTGTTTTTTATCATTTGATGCAACGTCAAACACCAACACGGCACACATTATCAGAAGTGCCGCAGAAGCCGGTGCAAAATGAATCTGTGCTTTGAATTGCGAAAAAACAGAAATTGACAAATTTATACTTTTCATAAATATATTTACAAATATATAAACCAATATACTGTTTACAATGCGGAAAAAAAGGTACTCACTGACCTTTATTCCGCATTTTTTTATTGACGGCAAAAGCTGACAGGCAACAGAACCGCCGCCGAATGCGATACATCCTGCGGCAAACGGCACACCGCCCGTCTTTAATGCCGACTCAAGCCCCGATGTTACTTCCGCAAGAGACAAATACACGTTAAGCACATCGGTATCATTTATAAAATATTGTACAACACACGAAAAAGACACAAAAGCTATTACCCATGTACAAACGGATATTATACCGCCCGAGGCAGAAGTGACTGAAGCAACGAGTGCAGATGACATATCTGTTTTGCAGGTATTGGGTATAAAATTTTGCAGATTATCTTTTTTCTTAAAACATGCATAAACAAGCCCGACAAGCAAAGACGAAAGCACAACGGAAACAAAAATTATGTACCCTGCTTTTTGAGACCCGATAATCATTCCTCCTGCAAAGGAAACAATAAATGCCGGACCGCCGTTAACACAAAATGAAAGAAGATGTTTGGCATCCGCTTTGCTTATGCGACCGCTTTCATAAAGCTGAGAAATAATCCTTGCTCCAACGGGATAACCGCCTGTAAAACCGAAAATTATTGCCGTAACAGCCGCAGTCGGCAAGCAAAAAATCTTATTCATTACAAAAGATGTGATTTTGCTTTCCCGTTCAAAAATACCTGAAATCTGTGCAAAAGATGCCAGAATCATAAACGGCAAAAGAGACGGTATAAGAACATCTGCACACAATATAAGTGCATCACTTATTGCATATTTCAGTTCATTCCTTAAAAAAATCAGCATTACGCCAACTACTGCAACAAACACTTTAAACAAAAAGCTTTTAAATCTGTTTTTTATAATTTCCATTTTATCACCTGATTATTAATATGCTTTTTATGTGCTATTTATAGCTGATATCTCATATATTTCATTGGGGTGAAAAAATGAAAAAATACAAAGCAACAGCAAAAAGGCTTGCAGAAGAGATACAATTTCCCGAAGATGCCTTTTGTGATACATTTTCAATAGAAATGCACAGCAACACGGAAATTGTAATTGAAGGCTGTAAAGGAATAGTTGAATATGACACATCAATTATTGCATTGAATCTGGGTAAACATATTGCCCGATTCCACGGTGACTCATTGGAAATAAGCAATTTTTCCGAACAACAGGCTGTAATAAAAGGTGATATCGTATCAATGGATTTTTCATCCTGATAACGGAGGTATATCGTGTTTTTTATAAGATTTTTCAGATTTTTAACAGGCTATATAGTTTTTACCTGCAAAAACGGATTTCCCGAGCGTTTTTTAAATCTTTGTGCCATCAACGGAATAAATGTATGGGATGCAAAAGCATTTAACGGTAAACTTGAAGCAAAAACCAACATCAGCGGAATAAAAAATATTAACGAATGTGCAAAAAAATCAGGCATGAGTTTACGCATTATTAAAGAATGCGGTTTACCGTTTATCATAAAACCTTATCTTAAACGCAAGGGTATTATCCTGGGGATTTCTCTGTCCGTAATATTGCTTATATTTTTATCTTCAACAGTCTGGACGTTTGAGGTAAACGGAAACATAAAATACACAACGGAACAAATCCTTGATCTTGCGGAATTTTACGGCGTTTACACAGGTGCCTTCCGCAAAAACATAGACCAAAAAGCTATACGGGAGAACATAAAAGCCACCGCAGACGGAATAAGTTGGTTTTCGATAAATGTAGACGGTTCAGCAATTTTCATTGATGTGCTTGAGATTAACGATGAAAGAAAACAAAACAACACGTCACCTTGCAACATAGTGTCCGGAGTTGACGGAGAAATACTAAAACTTGATATCTATGCAGGTGATGCCGCAATATCTGTCGGAAGTGCAGTAACACAGGGAGATTTACTCATCAGCGGCGTAAAAGAAAATGCCGACGGCTCAGCAAAATTCGTACACGCAAAAGGTTATGCCGTTATCCGCACAAGAAAGGAGCTTAATTCAACCGTCCCTCACACAATAGATGTTATGCGTACATCCTCGGTGGAAAAACGTCACTCCGTTTACATTTTCGGTGCAACAATCCCTTTAGGTAAAGAAAAACAGCAAGACAAATTCAACTCAGTTGCTTCAATGCTTGTATACAACGATGTCATTCTGCCCGTAGGCATAATCACCGATTCTTATTTAACTAATCAAAAAGAAAAAATCAGCCTTTCGGAAAGTCAGGCTGTGTTGCTATGCTCGTATCTTACATTCATAAAAGAAACCGAAATTATGACAAATGCTCAAACGGAAAGCAAAAAAATAAGCATCACAAAAAATGACGATGCAACCAACATCACTATTTCTTACATAAACCACGAAACAAGCGGCATTGAATATTATTTTGTCGTAGAAGACACAAATTCCATTAGTAAAGATGCACAATAAAAAAAATAAATTCTATATAATATTGATAAAATTCGGATATTGTGATAAACTATTTGCAAGCGTATAATATTGCATATAAACAATAATTTATTAATGCATAATGTATAATGCATAATTCATAATTGAGGAAAAGGCTTCACCTTTTAAACCAATTATAATACAAAAAATCCAAGTTTTACGCACAATTTTCAATTTAAATTAATTATGCATTATGCATTTTGAATTATGAATTAAATTATTGCTTAACTTTAACTTTCGGAGATTTTTTATGTACGAACAAACCGTTAGCATTGACAGAATGGAAAATGCCGTAAGTCTTTTCGGCAGTTTTGATGAAAATATCAGAACCATTGAAAAAGAATTCAGCGTATCCATACTTAACAGAGGCTCTGACCTTAAAGTATCGGGCGATATTGAGGCTGTATCTGCGGCTGTTCGGGCTATCGGTGGCTTACTTGCCCTTATAAACAAAGGCGAACAGCTTAATTCACAGAATGTGGGTTATGTTATTTCTCTTGTAAAAGACGGCAACGAGGAGCAGATAACGCAGTTTACAGGTGACTGCATCTGCATTACCACAAAGGGTAAGCCTGTAAAACCGAAAACTCTCGGTCAGAAAAAGTACATTGAATCCATCAAAAACAACACCATCGTGTTCGGTATCGGTCCTGCAGGTACAGGTAAAACATACCTTGCCGTTGCTATGGCTGTAAACGCTTTCAGAGCAAAAGAGGTTAACAGAATCATTCTCACAAGACCTGCTGTTGAAGCAGGTGAAAAATTAGGCTTTCTGCCCGGTGATTTACAGCAGAAAGTAGACCCCTATCTGCGTCCTCTTTACGATGCTCTTTTTGATATGCTCGGAGCAGAGAGCTTTCAGCGTTATCAGGAAAAGGGTTGCATTGAAGTAGCTCCCCTTGCATATATGCGAGGCAGAACTCTTGATGAAAGCTTTATAATCCTTGACGAAGCACAGAACACCACTCCAGAACAGATGAAAATGTTTCTTACAAGACTTGGTTTCGGCTCAAAAATCGTTGTAACAGGTGATGTCACACAGATTGACCTGCCCGACGGCAAACGCTCAGGTCTTGTTGAAGCGGTAAAAATATTAAAAAATGTTGAAGACATACAAACTGTGCGTTTCAACGAAAAAGACGTTGTAAGACACAAGCTTGTTATGGATATAATCAAAGCTTACGAAAAAAATGAGGAGGTCAAGAAAAGAAAATGAAAGACAAAATCAAGGTAATCATAACCGATGACCAGAAAGAAGTCAAAATCCCCACAGGCACACGAATGCTTGTCCGCCGCTGCTGTAACGCAGTCCTCAGACTCGAAAATTTCGAAGGCTCCGCTGAGATTAGCGTGCGTTTCGTTACCAACGACGAAATACATAAACTTAACAAAGAGTTCAGAAATGTTGACCGTTCAACAGACGTACTCTCTTTCCCTCTCGGCGAAAACGGCGAATACGATATCAATATGGCAACAGGTGCAAAAATGCTTGGCGACATTGTTATATCAATGGAAACAGCCTTTGCACAGAGCAAAGAATACGGTCACTCCTTTGAGCGTGAAATTGCATTCCTTACCGTTCACTCAATGCTTCATCTTTTAGGTTACGACCATGTTAACGGCGGTCTTGAAGCTATGCGAATGAGAGAAAAGGAAGAAATCGTGCTTGCTCGTATCGGATTGCCGAGAAGTAACAGCTATACAGAATAAGCAACAATCTAATTCATAATTCAAAATGCATAATGCATAATTAATCAGATAATTTAACTTGTGCATAAAGTTTGAAATTTAAGTATTATAATGATTCAAAAGGCGAAGCCTTTTCCACAATTATGAATTATGCATTATACATTATGCATTAACAAACCATTGTCTATAACAGGAGAAATTATGAACACATCAAAAACTGCATTTATTGCAATAGTCGGATGTCCCAATGCTGGCAAATCCACAATTCTCAACCGTCTGCTCGGTCAGAAAATTGCAATAGTATCACCCAAGCCTCAGACAACCCGTACAAGAATCATGGGAGTTCTTACAAAAGACAACACTCAGCTTGTTTTTACTGATACACCCGGTTATCACAAGCCTAAAACAAAATTGGGTGAAAATATGGTAAAAGCTGTTGATAACAGCATAGGTGACGTTGACGCTTGCTTGCTTGTGGTTGAGCCAAAAGGTGAAATAAGAGCCGCTGAACAACAGCTTATTGACAGATTCATCAAAGAGAAGATTCCCGCAGTTCTTGCAATTAATAAAATCGACACAATTCCCGATAAAAAAGAGCTTATTGAACGCATTATGCAGTTTTCACAGTTGTACAATTTTGAAGCTATCGTGCCCGTATCTGCTGTTGACGGCAACGGCATGGACGAGCTTCTTGACGAGCTTATGAATCTTGCATTTGAATCAATGCATTTCTTCCCCGATGATACACTTACCGACCAGCCGGAAAAGGTTATTGCGGCAGAGATGATAAGAGAAAAGCTTCTTCGTCTTATCGACAAGGAGATTCCTCACGGCACAGCAGTTGCAATAGAACGCTTTAAAGAGCGTGAAGATGCAGAAATTATTGATATTGATGCTACGATTTACTGTGAAAAAGAAAGTCATAAGGGCATTATCATAGGCAAAAACGGAGCTATGCTCAAAAAGGTTTCAACAAGGGCAAGAATTGAGCTTGAAAAATTCCTTGGCTGCAAAGTAAATCTCAAATGCTGGGTAAAAGTAAAAGAAGACTGGAGAAACCGTTCGGGACTTATCCACAATTTCGGTCTTGATACAAAATAAAGCTATGGTTTTTAATTCGGACGCAATCGTTTTAAAAATTGTAAAAACAGGCGAATCTGACAGACTTATCACTTTTCTGACCCGTGACAGAGGCATTTTAAAAGCCTTTGCAAAAGCGGCTGACAGACCTAAAAATAAGCTTCACATGTCAACAAATCTGTTTTGCTACGGCAATTTCACCTTTTACGAGGGAGCAAAAGCCACTAAGGTTGAAGAATGTGACCTTAACGAAACATTTTTCGGCTTGCAAAAAGATATTGAAACTCTTGCACTTGCACAGTATTTCAACGAGCTGATAATTGAAACTGCACCTGTTGAAGCGGAAGCAAACGAATATATGCGTTTACTTCTCAATTCGCTTTTCTTTCTTGCAAACGGTCAAAAAGATAAAAGACTGCTCAAATCCGTGTTCGAAATGCGACTTGCCTGCATAACCGGATACATGCCGTCGGTTGTAGCTTGTAAGGAATGTGGAGAATTTGAAACAGACTATATGTTTTTTGACGAGCATACAGGTGAATTATTCTGCAAAAACTGTAGTGAAAATCACGGCAGACAATATAATCTTGAGGTTATATCGGGAATGCGTCATATAGTTTTTTCCGAGCTGAACAAACTTTTTACACTTACAATAAGCGAAAAAAATATTCCGATGCTCAATACCGCAACGGAAAACTACTTATTAAATGTTGTGCAGAAGAAGTTTAAATCTCTTGATTTTTATAAATCAATAATCTGACGGACGAGTAAAATCGTCCGTTTTTCATTATGTAAACCCTTGTTGACACGATGTAAACAATTGTTGACACATTGATTGTTGACAGAAAAACTAAAATTTACTACCATATAGGTGAGGTGATTGATATGTTAACAGGCGAAAAGCTTAGTTTTTTAAGAAAAAAAGAGGGTTGGTCGCAGGGCGAGCTTGCAGACAAACTTAATATATCCCGACAGAGCGTTTCAAAATGGGAGTTGAATGAATCACTCCCCGACGCTGAAAACATTGTAAAGATAAGTAATCTTTTCAATGTCACAACAGATTATCTGCTGAAAGATGATGCAGAGCTTACTCAAACATCAAATGAAACACAAAAAAAGAAATATTATACTGCACAAGGTATTATTACAACACTTGCAGGAATTCTGGTTCTTGGCACAATTAATGTTCTCGGACATATTTTTTGCTCACACGTGCTTGATTCTTTCACAGCTTTTGCATACAGTTACGGACTTGAATGGCTTGTATACTTATCAGCTGCCGTAACAATAATAGGTTTGAGTGTATTAATGCGTGATTTATATATAAAAAAAAGCAAAAAATATCAAAAACTGCAAGCAAGGCCATTAAAACTATTCGTGTTTTTTACAATTTTTGCAATAATCGTAATATATATATTTATTTTATATTCTTTTGGGCTTTGATTTTTACAAGTGAAAGGAGGTAGTATAAGCCAAAATAACAAATTATTATTAATAATCAATTGTTAATTAGAAAGGATGAGAAAAATGATCAAAAAAATCACATGCATTATTACAGTTATTTCAATTTTATTACTGACTGTTTTTTCAACAAATGTACAAAATCTTTACCCGATCGGCACAAAAGATAACACAGAACTAAAATTAGAATCAATAACTACAATAACGGATAAAGAAGAACTTAAAGAAATTATAGAAGAACAAAATTTAAGCGTTCCGGCAGGTTATTATCTCGAAAAAGTTGATGTTATCGTTTATAACACAGAAGATACGATAACCACTATACCAAGCAGTTCAATTCAACCAAGAGGACTTATTTATGAAATCAGAAACATAAGGGTTAGTCCGAAAGAATTTTACTATGTAAATGAATACGATTCCGATTGGTTTGATGGTCCTTGTTCAATATCTGAAACATATTCAACGGAATGTTCAGTAAAATATGATTATAGTGTAATTATAGGTGATTCAACAGTTCAAGCATCTTTGGGATATAGCAAAAATTATAAAACAGTATGCACAAAAACTTTTTCAACAACCGTAGCCGCAGGCAAAAAGTTAAATGTAAGAATTCATCCCAATTATAAAAGCACGGAATTTGATGTATACAACAAGTTAACAGGAAACTTGGTAGAAAAAAACTGCTGGATTGCTAAACCTATCGGTTTAATTTTTCTTCAGTATACATACAGCAAATAAAATCTATACATTTTTACGGACAATCAAATCTGTCCGTTTTTTGTGCATAAAAAAAACCAATCGGGTTAAAATAACACCGAAAGGAATGATTTATTATGGCAGAAACAAACAGAACAGCCGAATTTTTAAATAAAGTTTATCAGAATGCACAGATGGCATCTGAATCTATCGCCACCGTTGCACAGAAAGTGCAAGATCAGAATCTGCTTTCCGATTTACAGACACAGCATCAGCAGTATACTTCTATTACTTCAAAGGCAACCACCGAGCTTGCAAACACAAACGAATTACCAAGCGAAAAAGGATTCATGACACAGGTTTCCACATGGGGCGGTATACAGATGAACACAATGCTTGACAAATCCCCCGACCACATCGCAGAGATGATGATTCAGGGCAGCGTTATGGGCATTATTGATATGACAAGAACTATCAAACAGTATAGCGACATTCCACAGAATATCAAAGCTCTCGGCTACGAGCTTGTAACCATTGAAGAAAACAATGTGCAGAGAATGAAGAATTATTTAGGATAAACAATAATTTAGCGTAGCAGAAATTAAATGATATGCCATGTAGGGAGCGA
>CAZBVV010000062.1:0-10421 GCA_964495345.1 uncultured Eubacteriales bacterium | reverse complement strand
GCGAAGCCCTTTCCACCATTGTACATTATACATTGTAAATTGTTAATTCGCTAAACTATTATTTAACTTATTTTGTATAAATTTTTACTTCTGTATATTGACTTACATTTCGTTTGTGATATAATGTTGAATGTCGTACAGTTTGATGTGCGACAATATCAGAGAGGTGACTTGATTGAAACATATGCTTAAAATTGCCATGGAATTACATTCTCTGTCAAACATGAACCGCCGTTTTATGGATAACAACAGCCATAAGAAAATGGTAGATTCCATAACCGGTACAAACGGATGGATAATCGGTTATCTTGACCACAATTCGGACAGGGATGTTTTTCAGCGTGACTTGGAAGAAACATTTGGTATTACAAGGTCAACCGTGTCAAAGGTTGTAAACCTTATGGTGCAGAAGGGTCTTATTGACCGTTCTTGTGTGGAGCATGATGCAAGACTTAAAAAACTTACTCTTACCGATAAATCAAGGGAGCTTATAAGCATTATGCATAAAGATAATGAAATGCTTGAACAGACTCTTACCGCAGGCTTTTCCGAGGAGGAAAAATCACAGCTTATGGAATATATTATAAGAATGAAAAATAATATGAAATCGGCATTGGATGATGCAGACTCAGACTGTTTTCCGTTACCGATAAGAAAGGGAGAATGATAAAATGATAAAACGCTTGGCAAAATGTGTCCGTGAATACAAAAAAGATGCTGTACTTACCCCGACCTTTGTTGTGGGTGAAGTAATAATGGAGGTTCTTATTCCTCTGCTTATGGCAAAGCTTATAGACAACGGCATTGACTTGGGAGATATGGGTTATGTGGTAAAAATGGGTGTAGCGTTGCTTTTTGCTGCAATTATTTCCCTTATATTCGGTGTTGCGGCAGGTAAAACCTGTGCTACTGCAAGTTCGGGTTTTGCAAAAAATTTAAGACACGATATGTATCACAATGTGCAGAATTTTTCATTTTCAAACATTGATAAATTCTCGACCGCAAGTATCGTTACAAGACTTACAACAGATGTAAACAATGTGCAAATGGCATTTATGATGATAATCCGTATGGCGGTAAGAAGTCCCATGATGCTTATTTTCAGCGTTGCAGCCGTATTGAGAATAAGTCCTAAACTTGCACTTATATTCCTTGCTGTTATTCCGATTCTTGCAATAGGTCTTTTCATTATTACCACAAAAGCTCACCCTATTTTTAAAAAGGTTTTTAAAACTTACGATAACCTCAACAGCGTTGTAGAAGAAAATCTGCACGGTATCAGAGTTGTAAAGTCATTTATCAGAGAAGATTACGAAACAGCAAAATTCAAGGGTATTTCCGATACTATTTACAAGAATTTTGTTAAGGCAGAAAAACTGCTTGCATTCAACTCACCGCTTATGCAGATGTGTGTTTACATTTGTATGATCTGCATTTCATGGTTCGGTGCAAAGATGATTGTAAATTCGGGTGCAACGGAGCTTACAACAGGTGAGCTTACAAGTCTTTTCACTTATGTAACACAGATTCTTTCAAGCCTTATGTTCCTTTCAATGATTTTTGTAATGATGACAATGTCAAAGGCAAGCGGAGAAAGAATCGTTGAAATTCTTGACGAAAAGAGTGATATAACTGACGGTGATGCAGCTGTTTCCCAAGTTGCCGACGGTTCAATCAGCTTTGAAAACGTAGATTTTACATATTCAAAAAATGCAGATAAACTTTGCCTTGATAATATCAATATCAGTATTGCATCAGGTGAAACGGTAGGTATTATAGGCGGTACGGGTTCTTCAAAATCCACGTTTGTTCAGCTCATTCCCCGTCTTTACGACGTAACTCAGGGCAGTATCAAGGTGGGCGGTATTGATGTGCGTGAATACAACCTTGAAACACTCCGTAATGAGGTTGCCATGGTGTTGCAGAAGAATGTTCTTTTCTCAGGCACAATAAAAGAAAATATCCGTTGGGGTAAAGAGGATGCAACAGACGAGGAAATCGCTCACGTATGCCGCCTTGCCTGTGCAGATGAATTTATCGAAAAATTTCCTGACGGGTATGATACATATATAGAACAGGGCGGTGCGAATGTCTCGGGCGGACAGAAACAGAGGCTGTGTATTGCAAGAGCATTGATGAAAAAACCTAAAATCCTTATCCTTGACGATTCAACAAGTGCAGTTGATACAAAAACAGACGCCCTCATAAGAAAAGCATTCAGAGAGGAAATACCCGAAACTACAAAAATTATTATTGCTCAAAGAATTTCATCCGTACAGGATGCGGATAAAATCATTGTTCTTGATGACGGTAAAATCGCAGGTGTGGGCACACATGACGAGCTTATAGAAAATAACGCAATTTACCGTGAAGTATATCAGTCACAGATGAAAGGGGGAGAAGACAATGAGTAATCAGCAAAGACGTCAAGGCCCTCCCGCAGGCGGACCGGGCGGACCTAAAATGGTAGGCAAACCTGCAAAAATGAACAAAGACACCATAAAACGTTTGCTGTCGTATTTTGAAAATTACAAATTGCAGATGTTGCTTGTGTTTGTATTTATCATAACCTCCGCAGTTGCAAGTGTTATGTCATCTCTTTTTCTGCAAACGCTTATTGATGATTATGTCAGCCCCATGCTCGGTGAAAATTCTCCCGTAGGTTTTTCCGACCTGGCGATGGCACTTGTCAGGATAGGATGTTTTTATGTGTGCGGTGCACTTTCGGGGTTTTTATACAGCAGAATCATGGCATCCGTCTCACAGGGAATCCTTAAAAAGATAAGGGATAAAATGTTCTCACATATGCAGACATTACCTATTAAATATTTTGATTCTCACAACTTCGGCGATACAATGAGCCATTACACAAACGATACCGATAGTCTTCGTCAGATGCTTTCACAGTCAGTACCGCAGGCAATATCTTCAATCGTAACGATTCTTTCCGTTTTCTTCTCAATGCTCAGACAGAGCGTTTGGCTTACTCTTATCGTAATAGCGTTCCTCTTTATTGTATTCAAAGCGATGGGCTTTATCGGCGGCAAGAGCAGTAAGTATTTTGTTAAACAGCAAAAATCCGTTGCCAATGTAAACAGCTATATAGAAGAAATGGTAAACGGACAGAAAGTTGTAAAGGTTTTCTGTTATGAGGATAAATCAAAAGAAGAGTTTGACCGCCGTAATGAGGAGCTTTTTAATAATATGAGCAAGGCAAACACATACGGTAATGTCGTGGGTCCCGTAATGAACAATCTGGGTTACATTCTTTATGTTTTGCTTGCTATCGTGGGCGGTCTGCTTGCAATCAACAGCATTCCCAACCTTTCACTTACAGCAGGCATAAATACGCTCACACTCGGTACAATAGCATCATTCCTTACTCTTTCAAGAAGCTTCATTCAGCCTATTTCACAGGTTTCACAGCAGATTAATGCTATTGCCATGGCTATGGCAGGTGCAGAGCGAATCTTTGCTCTTATTGATGAAACTCCCGAAGCAGACGAGGGATATGTTACACTTGTTAATGCAAAATACGACGCAGGCGGAAACATCTCCGAAAGTGAAATGAGAACAGGTCAGTGGGCATGGAAGCATCCTCATTCGGACGGAACGGTTGAATATGTGCCCCTGAAAGGTAATGTTGTGCTTGATGATGTGGATTTTGCCTACGTTGAGGGCAAAACAGTTCTTCACAATGTTTCACTTTATGCTGAGCCGGGTCAAAAGGTGGCATTCGTGGGTGCAACGGGTGCAGGTAAAACAACAATTACAAATCTTATTAACAGATTTTATGATATTGCCGACGGTAAAATCCGTTATGACGGCATTAATATAAATAAAATCAAAAAAGCCGATTTAAGGCGTTCAATGGGTATTGTTTTACAGGATGTTAACCTTTTTACGGGTACTGTTATGGAAAACATCCGTTACGGTAAGCTTGATGCAACGGATGAAGAATGTATAGCCGCCGCAAAGCTTGCAAATGCAGACGGCTTTATAAGAATGCTCCCCAACGGCTACAATACGATTCTTGAAGGTGACGGCAGCGGACTTTCACAGGGACAGCGTCAGCTCATTTCAATCGCAAGAGCAGCCGTTGCCGACCCGCCCGTTATGATTCTTGATGAAGCTACATCTTCAATCGATACAAGAACAGAAGCCATTGTATCAAGCGGTATGGATGCTCTTATGAAAGGCAGAACCGTATTTGTTATCGCTCACAGACTTTCAACCGTACAGAACTCTGATGTAATCATGGTTCTTGAGCAGGGCAGAATTATCGAGCGTGGCAGTCACGAAAAGCTTATTGCCGAAAAGGGTAAGTATTATCAGCTTTATACAGGTGCATTTGAACTTGAATAACAGGAAAATGTATGCTACAATACAATTTATACTAATTTTTTCGGATGTGAATATATGAGAAAAATCCTGAAAATGCTTAAACCGTACAGAGGTACGCTGATACTTTCAATTATATTTTCAGCGTTGTATTCGGTTCTTGAGATATTTATCCCTATTTATACAAAGTATATAATGAGTGAAGGCATAATACCCCGTGATATGAATCAGATTCTGTATTACGGTGGTATAATGCTCGGTCTTACGGCTCTCGGAGCGTTGGCATCATTCCTTAATACATACTTTTCAACAAAAACATCGGTTAAATACGCCATGCACATAAGGGATGTAATTTTTAACCGTGTTTCTCACCTTTCACAGTCGGATGTTGATAAAATAGGTGTTTCATCTCTTATGACACGCACAACAAACGACGTTCGTCAGGTGCATGACGTTATTCTGAATACGCTAAAGTCCATTCTGCCTGTTCCCATAATGCTTGTCGGCGGCTTTTACATGGCACTTTCCGTAAGTTCAAAGCTTCTTAAAATTGTTTTTATTACAATTCCCGTATTGCTTCTTATCGGTATTATCGTGCTGATTTTCGTAGTACCCATGTTTTCAAAAATACAGAAACTGCTTGATAAACTCAACTTTATTTTAAGAGGCAAAATAAACGGAATCAGAGTTGTAAGAGCTTTTAACAAAACAGCTTACGAGGATGAGCGTTTTGACGAAACCAATAAAAAACTCACAAAGATGAGTCTTGTTGCAAACAGAATTGTGGCGGCACTTACACCTATTGTTACCGTTGGGATGTACTCACTTATATGTTACGTAATATATATGTGTGTAAATGACGCTGTTGCTCCCGGTGTTGACCCTAAGATAAGCCTTGAAACGATTCCGAATATGTATATGTTCCTTACATATTTTGCACTTATTATCACAGCCTTGGGTACGGTTCTTGTGCTTGTTGTAAGCATTCCGAAAGCGATGGTTTCAGCAAAACGTCTTAATGAAATTCTTGATGCCGTTCCCGAAATCAGTGAATCGGAAAATCCCGTAACACCGGATGAAAATGTTAAGGGTATTGTTGAATTTCGCAACGTATCATTCAGATATAAGCCTGTTGATGACGGCAAAAAGAAATCATGGCTTGCCAAAAAGCTACAGAAAAGTTCAGATAAGGCAAAAGCCAAAAAGGCGGCAAAAAATAAAGAAGAAGTCAATGATATTCCAATGCCTGAAGATGATAAAAAGAAAAAAACCGATGAAGATGCAATCCATGACATCAGCTTTATTTCCCGTCCCGGTGAAATAACGGCAATTATCGGTATAACAGGTTGCGGTAAGTCAACACTGGTTAATCTTATTCCCAGAATGTACGATGTTACCGAAGGTCAGATTCTCGTTGACGGCGTTGATGTGAGGGATATGAAACTTTCCGAGCTGCATAAACGCATATCCTATGTGCCTCAGCAGAGCTATCTTTTCAGCGGTACGGTTAAAGAGAATATTGCATTCGGAAATCCCGATGCAACCGATGCCGAAATATGGAAAGCCATAGAAATTGCACAGGCAAAGTCGTTTGTAAGCAGTATGCCCGATGGAATTGACAGCTTTGTTGCGCAGGCGGGCAAAAACTATTCGGGCGGACAGAAACAGCGTCTTTCTATTGCAAGAGCCGTTATAAAGAATGCGGAAATTTGCATTTTTGATGACAGTTTTTCGGCACTTGACCTTGCTACTGATGCAAGACTGCGTGCATCTCTGCGTGAAAATCTTCCCGATACAAATATAATTATCGTTGCACAGCGTGTAGGTACCGTTCTGAATGCAGACCGCATTATCGTATTGGATGAAGGTAAAGCAGTAGGCATAGGTACTCACAAAGAATTGCTTGAAAGCTGTGAGGTATACAGAAGTATCGTTGCATCACAGCTTTCCGAAGAGGAGGTGTCTGCCGTATGAGTAAAACCGTAAATGCAAAAAAGGACAGAATCCTTGATGCAGACGAAACCTATCTTGTAAGCAAATATTCTTCTTACGATACAAAAAAAGATGCAGATAAATCTGTCAGCAACGCAAAAGGCACAACCGTGCGATTCTTTTCTCTTTTAAAACCCCAATGGTTTGCAGTACTGATAGTGTGTCTTTCCTCAATCGGCAACACTCTTGTAACTGTGGTAGCTCCCGACTACATGGCAGCTATCATAGACAGCGTTCAGTTTTCTGTTGAGGACTATGTTTACAACGGTACACCTGTTAATTTCGGCAGTATCTTTCAGTTTGATACATTACTCGGTCAGCTGTTTTCATTAGGTCTGCTTTACGGACTTATGGGTATAATGTCCTTTATTCAGCAGTATGTAAGTGCAGGTGTGTCACAAAAGCTTGTATTCGGTTTAAGACAGCAGGTTAACAAGAAGCTTTCTAACCTGCCTTTAAGCTATTTTGATAAAAATACAAAAGGCGAAATTATAAGTAAGGTTGTAAACGATATCGAAAATGTTTCAGGCAATCTTCAAAACAGCTTTCTTACCGTGCTTACGGGCATCATACAGGTTGTCGGCTCGTTATATATGATGCTCAATTCGGGCAACATTGTAATGACACTTGCGGCAATTTTCCTTGTACCCTTCAGCGGAACTATTGCGTATAAGGTATCAAAAATCAGCAAAAAGTGGTTTTCAAAATATTGGGGTTCAATGGGTGCCATGAACGGTCATGTTGAAGAGATGTATTCAGGTCACAGCATTGTTAAGATTTTCAATCACGAGGAAAAATCCATTGAGGACTTCAACACAATCAACAGAAACCTCAGAAAAAACAGCTTTGTTGCAAACATGATTGCAGGTATTCTTAACCCCATTCTTACAATGTGTAAAAACATTAACTACATAACCGTTTGTATTATCGGCGGATGCTATTACATCGGCACATGGTTCAATACCGGTGTTGCCGTTGCAAGAACACTCTCGCTCGGTCAGATTGAAGCATTTTTAACATATTCTTCAATGTTTTCGTCTCCTATTACAAATATTTCAAAAATGATAAACAACATACAGTCAGCATTGGCATCAGCCGAGAGAGTATTTGAACTGCTTGACGAAGAGGAACAGGCTCCCGATAATACAGAAAACGAACCGCAAGAGCTTTCATGCGGTAATGTTGAATTTAAAAATGTCAGCTTCCGCTACAAAGAGGATGTTCCGCTTATTGAAGACTTTTCTCTTAAAGCAGAAAATGGTAATGTAGTCGCAATCGTAGGTCCTACCGGTGCAGGCAAAACAACTATCGTGAACCTGCTTATGCGTTTTTACGATATTAAGTCGGGACAGATTCTCCTTGACGGCACGGACATTATGACCATGTCAAGGAATGCTTTGCGAGAGAATTTCGGTATGGTTTTGCAGGATACATGGCTCTTTAAAGGCACAATAAAAGAGAATATATGTTACGGCGTTGACAATGCTACCGATGAACAGATAGAAGCCGCCGCAAAGTCTGCCAATATTCACGACTACATCATGTCGCTTCCCAAGGGATATGATACTAAACTTGTTGAGGATGGCACAAATATTTCACAAGGTCAGCGTCAGCTTATAACAATCGCAAGAGCTCTTTTAAAAGACCCGAAAATACTTATTCTTGACGAAGCTACATCATCCGTTGATACAAGAACGGAAGTTCTTATTCAGCAGGCGATGCAGGAGCTCATGAAAGGCAGGACAAGCTTCGTTATCGCACACAGACTTTCAACAATCAGAAATGCTGATAACATCATTGTTATGCGTAAAGGTTCTATTGTTGAGCAGGGTACTCATAAGGAGCTTATGGATAAAGACGGCTTTTATGCTATGCTTTATAACAGCCAGTTTACAGGCGGAATTCCCGAAGATATAGAGTAAAGAGGTATATTATGTCAATCGAAAAAGTAAGAGCATATTTTAAAGAAAAAGGTATAGAAAGCAGAATACAGGAATTTGATGTTTCCAGTGCAACTGTTGAGCTTGCGGCACAGGCTTTGGGATGTGACGGTTGCAGAATTGCCAAAACTCTTTCGTTCCATGTGGAGGATAGGGTAGTGCTTATTGTTGCGGCAGGTGATGTAAAAATTGACAATTCCAAGTATAAAGCACAGTTTCATACAAAAGCAAAAATGCTCTCTTATGATGAAGCTCCCGACCTTATCGGACACGCAGTAGGCGGTGTTTGTCCTTTTGCAGTCAATGAGGGCGTCGAGGTGTATCTTGATGAATCACTCAAACGCTTTGAAACGGTATATCCCGCTTGCGGCAGCTCTAACAGTGCAATCGAACTGACAATTTCCGAATTGGAAGAGCTGTCGGGATATAAAGCATGGATTGATGTAACCAAACAATAATTTATCTGCGATAAATTATTGTAATGAGTAATGAGCAGTTATCAATGAATAATGGAGGAAATGGGTTCACCCTTTTACCCGATTTATATATAATTCAAGCCTGCAAGGCTTACGTAATTGCTCATTTCTCACTGCTAATTATTCATTTTATGAAAAATCACCGTAAAGTTTTTCTTTGCGGTGATATTTTTTTGCCCGTATCATATTATGACAAATTATTTGAATATGCTGTTGTATTATAATTACACATCGTCTTTTACGGAGGAATTAAAATGCAGGTCTTATTCAGGACTGAAAAGGAAAAACTTACTGTTTATCTCTCGGGAGATATCGACCATCACACATCTGCACAGATTCGTCAGTCGGTTGACGAGCAAATGCAAAAAATTATGCCAAAAGAGTTAAGGCTTGATTTTCGTGACGTTCATTTTATGGATTCATCGGGTGTGGGACTTGTTATGGGCAGATATAAGGTGGCTTCGGTCTACGGTTGTAAAGTAGTTGTATGTTCAATGCCCGATAATGTTGCCCGAATCATGCAAATGTCGGGACTTGGTAAAATCATCACTTTTGAAGAGGATTGAAAAAATGAAAGTTTTAAATGAAATTAAAATCACCGCTGATGCAAAAAGCGTAAACGAAAGCTATCTGCGTGTAGCAGTTTCGGCACTTGCTTCACAGTTAGACCCTACTGTAGAGGAGCTGTCCGACATAAAAACCGCCGTCAGCGAAGCTGTAACAAATTGTATCGTCCACGCATATCGGTCAAAACCCGGAAAAATTTACATAACCGCAAGACTTTGCGACAATCAGCTTATGATAATAAAAATCCGTGATACAGGCGTCGGTATTCCCGATGTTGTAAAGGCAAGAGAACCTCTTTTTACTACCGGAGGAGACGATAGAAGCGGACTTGGTTTTTCTGTTATGGAATGTTTTTCCGATAAGCTGAAAGTTACCTCAAAAGAGGGCAAAGGTACTACGGTTACAATCTATAAAAGGATTCGTGGAAAAAGTGTTGATGAATCGAAGTAAAGATGAATGTACCGAACTTGTAACAGATAATATGGGGCTTGTTTATTCCTGTGCAAACCGGTTCAGGGGCAGAGGTATAGAGTTTGACGACCTTGTTCAGTCAGGATGTATCGGGCTGATTAAAGCCGTACAAGGTTTCGACGAAACAAAAGGCTTTAAATTCTCCACCTACGCAGTTCCTGCTATAATAGGCGAGATGAAACGGCTTTTTCGTGACGGCGGAGCAGTAAAAGTGGGTCGGGCAGACAAAGAAAAGGCTCGAAATCTTATGTATATAAAAGAAGAGCTTAGTAAAAAGCTGGGAAGAGAGCCTACCGTTGGCGAAATTGCAGAAAAAGCACAGCTTGATATTGCCGAAACCTCTCAGTTGTTGTGTGCTATGATGCCCGTTATCTCCTTGACATATGAGGATGATTCCGATTCGCAAACCGAAATGGATTTGACCGCAGGCGACCCCACTGAGGAAATCGG
Organism: uncultured Eubacteriales bacterium; assembly: GCA_964495345.1. Classification (GTDB taxonomy): domain Bacteria; phylum Bacillota; class Clostridia; order Oscillospirales; family Acutalibacteraceae; genus UBA1081. The sequence goes on along the minus strand of CAZBVV010000062.1, from coordinate 184 downwards.
TGAGAAAATTGCATTGAAAGAGGCGGTAAACACCCTTGAGGAGCGTGATAAAAAGCTTGTGGAGTTTCGGTATTATTCGGGCTTTACCCAAACCGTCACCGCACAGATGCTCGGCATGACCCAAGTGCAAGTCTCCCGACGGGAAAAAGTAATTTTGCAGGAATTAAGACGAAAATTGGGGTAA
>CAZBVV010000061.1:0-10504 GCA_964495345.1 uncultured Eubacteriales bacterium | reverse complement strand
CATAAAAGACAGGATAATCTTCCATTGAATACTTTCTAAACAATAATCTTTCTGATTCAAGCTCTATATAATCCATAATAACCTCCACAAATTCAAGTTTGTCGAACTAATTATATCACAATCACACCACAACTTTCAACACAACCTGATTATATAATAACTGCTCCCACAAATGCAGATTACGGTATATGAATACTGCGTCACATTTTTCATTTCACTATTCTTTACATAGCACTCGTCAGATTTTGCCGGGTGTATTTTTATATCCAAAATTTATAAGAAAGAGGAGATGTTTTTCTATGAGGAGAAAAGCAGAAGGTATTGGTAGTGGTGTAGGTTTAGCAGCAGGTGCAGCAGCAGGTGCAAAGATTGGTGCAAGTATTGGTATTGCAGTAGGCGGTCCGGTAGGTGCAATTGCAGGAACTGTGCCTTGTGCAATTGTTGGCGGAATTATCGGACTTCTTGGCGGAAACAAGATCGGCAGTGAAGTTGACCGCAAAAAAGAAAAGATGTAATTTTAGAAAATTAATTATTCTGCAATATTAAAAAATTCAGCAGAATATTGACAGCATTTCGTATGGTATGTCCATTGAGCATTCCGGTTAAAAACACAAAAACCGTGAGGCATTTTTACGATATATTTTTGCTGCAATAATGATTCTCTAACGTTATTTGCCTTGCGGCAAATCGGAATGCCCAATGGGCATTCCCTACGAAATCAAATCAATTTCTGCTGTGCTGAATTATTGTTTCCATTTAATCAACAAAATCAACCCTCCCAATAACGGGAGGGTTTTGGTATTGCTATTTACAATCAGATATCCATATAATCTTTTATGATAACTGCAGCTTCGGCTCTTGTAACAGTACGGCCTATATTATTTATACCTTCATTCATCAAAAGTTTAAATGTTGAGAAAAGAGCATTTATTATACTGATAAAATTACCGCTGTTTGCTACCATTCTGAAAGCTGCTATTGCTGTATCAAGCAAAGAAGCATTTTTATCTGATGATGCATCCATAAGCTCTGAACCGCAAGCATTATTTATAGTTTCTGCAAGCTGTCCCTTTGTAAGGAGCTGACCATAACCGAATTCCGTATCGGAAATACCGTTCATAATGCCGTTTGCCCAAAGATACTCAATTGCCTTGTATTCTTTTGCATTGGTTGATACATCTTCATAGGGGAAATTTGCATCGGGAAGAGCCTCAAGAATTTTATCTGCAATATATCTGTGACCTTCTGCACTGGGATGATTCTGTTCGCAAACTGTACCTGTTGTGTCAACATAGATATATCCGTATTTTTCTGCCCCCTCAATCATAGGTGTGTTTGCATAGTCTACTATCATCTGGCTGACGCTGAGTTTGATTGCCGCAGCTTCGTTTGCATCGGCAGTTTCCTGGTCCTGAACCATATTATCAAACATACCTGTTACAACGAGAGTAACGTCGGGATTAAGAGCATAAATATCCTCAATCACATAGTTCCAGTTTTCAAAGAAGCTTTCAAAACCTGCTTTAAGTGCTGCAGGCAAAACGCTTACAAGGTCGGGTAATACACCAAAAAGAGAAGCAAGGTCAATAAGTGACTCAACCATATCTGCATCTGTACCTGCCGATTCAAGGTATGCTTTTGCCTCTGCCATAAATGCTTCGTTCTTTGCCTGGAATTTATCCATCTCTTCATAGATGTGCCAACCCACATATGAACCCCAGTCGTTACCGCCGACTGTCAATGAAACAAGACCTGCGTTTGCAACAGCCTCACGGATTAAGGGAATACGCCATTCCATTTCATCATCATCAATAGAATAGAAAAGGAAACGGTCAGCTTCATAGTCATCCTCAAAAATGTAGCGAAGGTCAACAGTTCTGAAACCTACACAAGCCATGGGATAATACTCTACGCCAAGGTCATCGGCAACATATGCACCGAATGAGCCTTCTACACGGACAAATCTTGTTTCTTTTTCTACAACGTCGCTCCATCCGCTTGCTACGCTGTCACCTAAGAGAACATATGAACCGTAATCCTCATATGCTTTTTCGTATACTGAATCTGCGGCAAAACAAGTAAATACACCGGACATCATCAGTAACGCAAGTAAACATGCCAAGCTTTTTTTAATAAACTTTTTCATATTTGTACCTCCTGATTTTTACAAACTCTTAAATATTTGTTAATAACAATTTAATAATACCATATATTTTCATTGTAGTCAATAAAAGAATACCAAATATTGCATAAATTAATCCGTTTCATACTAAAAATATTGCAATTTTTTGAGCATTAATATATACTGAAATTGAAAGGTGGAATCTTAAATGGATGATAATTACGTAAACGAAGAAAACATCTATAATAATTCTGTTGAGCATAAACCGGTTGTAAACAAAAAGGCTATGTTGTTTATTACACTTTGTGCTGTTATTCCCCTCATTTTAAGCTATTTAATTTCAGAATGTTTTTCAGACATGGCAAATGTAGGCACAATTTTCATTTTCAACGGAATTGTTGATTTTGTTCCTGCCGTAGTCAGATGTATTCTTATCATTATTTTAGGATATTTGCTGACAAAAAAGCACAGTGATGCAATTCATTTTCTCGGCATATATGCATTAGGTAATGCATTGAGCGAAATTGTAAAAAGTATTCTCGGTCTTATTTTGGAAACAATTTTCCCCGTCACTTCAAACGAATCAGAATACGCCGTTATACAAACGTTGCTTTCTGTAGTTTCTGTTGTAACTACGGTGATTTTCTCTTGTCTGCTGTATAACAAAATTATAGGCAACAATACAATCATTCCTGTTTCTCACGCAGACCATTCAAAGATAAAAATTCAAATGATAAAAGCATACATCTGTATTTACATACTGACGATTATTTTAAGTTTTGTTGTAACAATTCCAAGTATGCTTTATGCCAAAGATAAAACTTTAGACTTTTATAACAACATGATCTTTTTTGTTGCAAATGCACTAAATACTGTAACACTTGCATTGACTTTTGGTGTTCTGTACTTCTTTGGTTACAAACTGAAAAAAAGCCGTGCTGACAGCTTAAAATTTGCGGCTTGCTACTATTTACCTCATACTTTCACAGTATGCATATCTTTATTCTTAACAACTGTATCCAATCAACTTCAGTACAACATGAACAGCGATACACTTGCAAATCCCCAATCCGCAATTATTGTATCTTTAATTTCATTAGTGGTTTCGGCTCTGTCAATCGTTATTGATATTTTACTTGTTTTTATGGCAATAAAACACTTTTTCCCGAAACAGGAAAATAGTTTTTCACCCGATTTTACAGCCGTTTCACAGGAAGCATCACCTGATTTAGAAACAAATGAAACAGAAAATGAACACACGTAAATATTATTGCAAAAAAATGCGGTTTATGGTAAAATAATGTAAAATATTTTCAGGAGAAGAATGATTATGAACGGATTAACAAGACGTGAAAAGCTTATTACGGATATTGAAACTGTTAAACAGATTTTAGACAAGTCAAAGGTGCTTCATCTCGGATTGGTTGACGGTGACGAGCCATATGTTGTGCCTATGAATTACGGCTACACCTTTGAAAACGGAAAACTCACCATATGGTTACACGGTGCAACAAGCGGCAGAAAGTACGATATTATAAGAAAAAATCCCAAGATTTTCTTTGAAACGGAATGCGATATTGTGCCCTTTGAAGGTGATGTGGCTTGTAAATACGGCATAAGCTACTCTTCTCTTATGGGAAGAGGAATTGCAACAATAGTTGAAGATATTGAAGAAAAAAAGAAGGCACTTTCAATTCTTATGCAAACTCAGACTGAAAAAGATTTTGAGTTTAACGATAAATTGGCGGCAGTAGTGGGAATTATCAGGCTTGACGTTTCGGATTTCACCGCAAAGCACAGACCTGCACCAAACAAATAAAATCAGAAAGAAGCAATAAAAATGGAAACAATTTTTGACTCATTTTTGGAATTTGACCTTAGTGTATTTCAATGGATTCAGAGCATACAAAATCCTTTTCTTGATACGCTTATGGTAGGCATCACAACGCTCGGTGTTGCAGGCTCAATATTTATTGTCCTCGGATTTGTACTTTTATTTACAAAAAAATACCGCAAGGCAGGTCTTGCCGTGCTTATTGCTCTTATTGTAATGCTTGTTTGCAACGACCTTTTTCTCAAAGAATTTTTTGCAAGAACAAGACCATTCAATCTTTTTGAATCAAATCCCGAAAAATACGCAATTTGGGGTACGGAATATGTTTATCCCAATCTTGTATATAAACCGTCAAGCTATTCTTTCCCATCGGGACACTGTGCATCAGCTTTTGCGGCGGCAATCGCCCTCCTGTGGCATGACAGAAAATTGGGTATTCCTACAACGATTTTTGCGGCAGTTATGGGATTTTCCAGAATTTACGTGCAGGCACATTACTGTACAGATGTAATCGGTGGTGTTATTACCGGAACGATATGTGCTTTTATTGCAGTAATAATTACAAAATACCTGTTCCCCATTATTGACAATGCCCTTGATAAACTCTTTGCAAAGATTAAAAGAGCGAAAAACAATAATATATAACGGACTGCTACCAACCAATTAACAAAATCACATAAAAACATTTAGGGGATATAAAAAAAGGAGCTGTGTTTAACAGCTCCTTGATTTGCATATACACAAACTGCGTTTTACACACTTTCAACCCCGTATTATCAATAAATAAAAATCGCAATAACAGCTTGAAAAATTTTTTAATTTACCTCTTTACTTTTAATAAAAAATGATATATAATAAACTTAATAAATATTGTACGATATTTAAATATTTCGGGAGGAAAACTTATGAAAGCTCTTAAAAAGAATTTACCCGCAGTAATAAGCATAGTTATGCTTGCCGTAATCTCGGCGTTCTGGATTGTTGCCGCCGTTGTAAGCTCCGCTGACCTTGTAAGACCTATTGTGCTGATATGCGTCGGTGCAGTAATCATCACGTTGATGGCATTTGTAAAAGAACAGCATATTCACAAATCATCGTTATACGTGTATTTCGTTGTTATTGCATTACTTGTTGTCACCCTTTTTTTTGATTATCCGATTTACGGATTTCACCGTTACCTTGTTTTTGGCTACATTACAATCTACCCTGCAGCTTTACTCCCCTTTACGGGTATTCAGGCGGCGTCAATGATATCCCGTTACAAGAATGTAAGTATCCCTCGTTTCATGGGCATTTGTGCAGTTGCTTTACTGCCTGCACTTCTGGTATATTTCCAGAATAACACCATGCCCGTATTAATGCTGTTGGCAGTTGCTTTAATTACAGCGTTTATTATGAGTGTAAAAAAGCGTGTAAACATACACCCTGCGTTGTTTATCATACCGATAGTGTTGGCAATAGTTCTGTTCTTTATTGTCTACAACGGCGACACATATTTCAGCTCATATATCAGAGAAAGAATAGAAGTAATACTTACAAGAGGTCAGTGCGATCCTTTGGATTCAGGTTGGGTAAGAACCACTATTGATTCAATTTTTACATCAACTCCGTTTATCGGCAGAACTGAATATGCTTTCATGTCCGATATGACTGAATATATTTACAATTGGGGCGACTTTAAACTTGTGGCACTTATAGCAGAATACGGCTGGCTTGCATTTGTAATAGCAATTTCCGTGTTTGCGGTTTTCTTCGCCTGCCTGTTCACAATGGTAAAAAAGACAAATCAGAGTGCATTTGCAAAATATACTTCAATAATCATGGCTCTTTATCTGCTTTTACAGGCGGTAATAAATCTTGCCGGCATATTCCTGCTGGATACTAACTATATGGAAATGCCTTTTATGACATCAAGTATAACACAAAGCTTCAGCAATTATCTGGCATTTGCAATTATCCTCACTCTGTATCTGAAACGTGATAAGACTTCTGTTGATCCTGAACCAAAATGTGACGAAAGCAAAAACAACCAAATTGTACAGTTTTTCAAAGACATATTTAAAGATGAAGCTGATGATGAATATGACGACGATTTTCTTTCGTCAGGATCTTCCGGTGCAAATAATGTTTGCAGTATGCTTATAAAAATCTGTCTGGAGCGTGCAAAGGAAAACCCCGAAGAATATACCGAAGATCTTGCAAAAAGCTATCTTTATGCAGCCGAATTGTATGATGAAACAGGAAGCATGCCCACAACCGCTATGTATTACAAGGATGCTGTAGAGGTTTACGAAAAGCTGTACAACGAAAATCCCGAAAAATATAAAGCAAAGCTTTCAGGCTGTCTTTACAAAACAAGCAGGCACATGGTTAATGTTAGAAAATACAAAGACGGTGAGGAGTATATTCTCAGAGCAATAGCACTCTGCAAAGGTGATCCGGAGCAAATGGATGTTTACGATCTGCTTGTACTCACGGACTATTATAACCTTGCAGGCGAATGTTATGAAAAACAGGAAAATTACGGTCTGGCTGAAAGCTATTATATTACAGAAGCAGAGATATACAAGTCATTGACCTTGGGTGCCTTTGACCTTGCAGAAAAATACAGTGATTTAGGCAATTTTTATGCTAAACGAAACAAATACAGCAAAGCCATTGAATATTATATACTGTCAGCTCAGACATACGAAGAACTTGCTGATGAAAAACTTTTTAAGAAAACATACAGAACTGCCGCAAAATATGCCTTTGAATCTGACCATTGGATAGATGCTTACAGATACTTTACTTATGCGAAAAACGGATTCAAAACAGAAGCAACAGAAGAAGAAAAAGAAGAATAATACACAAATCCCCGTCGATTGCTCGGCGGGGATGCTGATTTACAAAACATCAGAATAACTTATTTACATTTAATATACCTTTGATTTCTGCTGTTCGGCTTGTCAGGCTCGGTCATCATAACTAAACCGTCTTTTATTGCAGGCAACAAATAATTTTTTCTTAAAGTTTCCTTTGATTTAAGCCCCAACAGATTAAGAATTTCGTTTGCCGTGTAGGGCGTATCATATTCCATCAAAGCAAGAAGCCTGCTGACATATTCCGAAATATTGTTTGCGGGAGAAGTAATACTGTCGGTTATCTCGTCAAGAATTACATTTGTTTGTTCAAGCACGAATTCAATAAAAGCCGTACTGTTGCCGTTTATATGGCATTTTGCAATAGCGTCATAATAACCGCTTTGAAATTTAGCAATCTGACTTTCAATGGGTATAAATTCAAAAATCGGTTGCCATTTTGCAAGAATTGCGGTGTGCCACAGTCGAGCCATTCTGCCGTTACCGTCAGTAAAAGGGTGAATAAAAACAAATTCATAATGAAAAACACAAGAAAGAATCAAGGGATGCACTGTATTTTTGTTCAAACGCATCCATTCAAACAAATCTTCCATTTGCGAGGGAACAAAGCTTGCGGGCGGTGCCATAAAAATACATTTATCACCGTTAAAAACACCCTCTTCACCAACACGGAATTCGCCGCTGGCATCTACAATATATTTTGTCACTACGCCGTGCATACGCTTCAATTCTACCAAAGAATAAACATCAAGTTCCGCAATCTGTTCATAAGCGGCATAAGCATTTTTTACCTCTTGAATTTCTTTTTGTGCTCCCATCACGATTCTGCCGTTTATAACATCTCTTACCTCATTCAAAGAAAGAGAATTTGCTTCAATAGCAAGTGATGAGTGAATAGATCTGATTTTATTGTTTTTTCTTAAATGAGGTTTTGAATCAAGCTTACTGTGTTCCGTTATTCTTCCGATTTTTTCCGAAATAAAAGACACAAGACTTAATATTTTATCTGTAATCTGATAAGGGGGTATATAACCTGACATAAATTCACCTCTGAATTACTTACTTATTATCTTGCTTATTATCTTACTTATTATCTTGCTTATTATCTTACCACAAATAATAAAAAATATCAACATGATTCAAAAATTCCTCTGTCGGAACAGAGGAATTGTTTTATTATTTGTACATATCAAAAATTTCTTTGATTGGCTGTGCGAAACATTTTGGAAGTAATGAGGGGATTTTATCATTTTTAAGCACACCGTTAAACAGGTGTTTAAGGTCGTTAGGCATCTGATACTTTGCAACAGTATGAATAAGAAGCTGTCTTTTATCCTCATTTTCAAGATGCACACAATTTGCAAGGCTGATTTCAACCGTTGCATCTGCAGGAGCCTCAACCGTTACATCAACAGTTTTACCTGCTTTTTTAACTGTTACAGCTTTTGCTTCGCCGTTAACGGTTACGGTAACATCTGCCGCTGTGATATCCTTGAATTTAACTGTGTATGTTCTGTTTTCGGGTACTACACTTGTAACGCCCTCTGCTTTTGCGATTGTGAAATCAACATCTGCTCCGTTTTCTTTAACGGTAAATGCAGTTTTAAGGTATTCACCGTTCTGATATGAAAGTGTATCACCGTCATCCTCGTACATTGTGAATGTATTGTTGCCTCTGTAAACAAGGATTTCAAGTGTATCGGGATTGGAGCAATCGTTAGTTCTGTCGTTTGCACTCATGGGAATTATTGAGCCTTCCCTTGCAAGTACGGGGAAAGTTTCAATATCACGGAACATCTTTACAAATCGGTTGCCGTTATAGATTCTGCCTGTAAAAATATCTGTGTATCTGCCCTCGGGAAGCCAAACTTTCACACCTGCAAGATTTGTTTTTGATGAGGTATGCTCGGTTATGGGTGCAACTATAAGCTCCGTTCCGAAGAAGAACTCATTTTTGCAGTTGTATGCGTTCTCGTCTTCGGGATAAGCGTAATACATAGGCTCGCAGATAGCTCTGCACTCGGTATGGGTTCTGTAATTCATCGTGTAGATGTAAGGCAACAGCTTATGTCTTAAACGGAGAGCATCCGTTGCGATTTTACCCACCTGACCGCTGTAATTCCAAGGCTCTTTGCCCATAAATTCGTTATTTGTGGAATGAAGACGCATAACGGGACTGAACACACCAAGCTGTACCCAACGAAGATACAGTTCATCGTCTTTGATACCCATACAATGGCCGCCGATATCGTGACTCCACCAAGGATATGCGATATTTGACGCTGTTGCGGTAAAGCCCGGCTGGAAGTCAAGGCTTTTCCAAGTCTGTGTGGTGTCACCGCTGAAGCCTAAGGGGTAACGCTGACTGCCTGCACCGCAGAATCGGGAAAGAATAAGAGGACGGTGATTATCCTTAGCATTATCAAGGAAATGATAGTGATTGAGTGCCCAGAGAGGGTCAAGACCTTTGACTTTAGTGTTTGTGCCCTGCTGCCAGTCAATCCACCAGAAGTCAACACCCATATCCTCAAAGGGTTTATGAAGAATGTCAAAATAACATTCGGTGAACTTTTTATCCGTGATATCAAACTCAACAGGCTTTTTCTCTGCGGGATTCTGCCCCATAGCGGCACACATATCCTCATATTGGTCTTCAAACCAACGCACACCCATTGAGGGATGAATATTGAACGTTGTATGATAATTATCGTCTTTGAGCTTTTTGATAAAGCCTTTCGGGTCGGGGAAAAGGTCGGTATTGAAGCTGTAACCGGTCCATCCTGTTGACCAGACATCATACACATACTCCATAAAGTTGAGGTGCTTGCTCATTTTATGGCTGTCTTTACCGAATTTTTCTTTAATTTTAACCCAATGCCAGTCCATATCTACCGTTGCAACGGTAATGGGTATTTCTTCCTCCTTGAATTTATCCATAAGAGAAAGATATTCTTCCTGTGAGTAGTCTTTGTAACGGCTCCACCAGTTGGAAAGAGCATATCGGGGAATAAGGGGAACTTTACCCGTAAGCTTATACAAATCGGTTGTTGCACCGATATAATCGTTGCCGTAAGCAAAATAATATTTATCGGACTCTGCATTTTCTCTGGGAAGAATAGTTCCGTCTTCTTTGAGTACAAGAGTTTTACTGTCGTCAAGAACGGCAACACCGCCACGGGAACACACACCGTCATTAAGCTTGATAATACCTGCGGTGATGTCAAGTGTACGGCAAGTACCTTTAAGGTTGCCTGCCTTGTAATTATCTACCGTTCTGCCGTCAAAAAGCTCGATATATTCCATCTTGTTATTTTTTAATGAATATTTAAACTTTACCATTGAAGTTATAATAAGAACGGAATCGCTTGTTTCCATAACCTTGTATTCAGGCTGACAGAAATCACGGAACCATACGCTCTGTGTAGGTTCATCGCAGAATTTACCGTCTTTCTGCACTTCAACACGAAGTAAACAGGGAGTAATAACAGTAAATCTTGTGTTCCCTTTTACAATAACGCTGCACTCATGAGCAACGGGTGAACAGTAAAAGCTGAATCGTTTTGCAAAATTATCCATAAGCTGCTCCTTTGGTTGTAGTTAGTTTGATTATATATCTTATCGGAAATAAAGTCAAACAATAATTTAGCACAATGTTGATGATATAATTGTAGGGAGCGACGCCCTCGT
>CAZBVV010000060.1:0-10703 GCA_964495345.1 uncultured Eubacteriales bacterium | reverse complement strand
AAAAGACTGTATATACCGCATGATTGCCTTGCGTGCACAGCAACCGTTTTGTTAATTTAACGAGTCAGAGTACATTTGTGTATTTACTGCAATAAATACTGCTTGATAAAAGTAAATATTGTTTAAACTGTAAATAAACGCTTGACTTGATTGCAATGACATAATATAATATATGTATAAATCTTGGAAAGGCAGATGTTTATATGTTTAAAGCTATTATCTCCGCAATCCTTTCAATTCTTGCTATGTTTAATATTACTCTTCCTGCAAGTCTTGATATCGGCAATATGCCCCATGGTAAAGTTATTGACCTTAGTGAATACGAACTTACATGGAGTGATGAATTTGACGGCGATTCCCTTGACAGAACAAAGTGGGGTTTCAGTTGGTGGATTACTGCACGTAAAGGCGGTTACTGGCATGAGGATATGGTTCGTGTTGAAAACGGTAATCTTATTATTTCAGCCGAATATAAGGAAGAACCTCTTGAAAATTATTATGAAGAAAAATGGGGTTCTGTAATTGACTTTGACGAGTATAAAGCAGGTTGGTATACAGGCTGTATTACTACCCGTGATAAATTTGAGCAGTGCTACGGTTATTATGAGGTTCGTTGCATATTGCCTGCCGCAACAGGAATGTGGAGTGCTTTCTGGATGATGAATGAAGGCGTGTATAATGTTGACGGCTCAGGTCAGGACGGTACTGAAGTTGACATCTTTGAATCTATGTATTATAAAGATCATTGGTGGGGTAATGACTGCGTTATCAGCGGTATTTACTATGACGGATACGGGGATGATAAAAAGAGCGATTCTATCGGCAAAGTGTTTATCGCAAACGATCCCTACACCGAGTTTAATACTTACGGTCTTGAATGGACTGAAGATGAATACATTTTCTATGTTAACGGTGTTGAAACGGGCAGAACCTCAAAAGGCGGAGTATCTCAGAATCCCGAATATCTTATTCTTTCCTGTGAATTTGCAGGTGACAACGGTGTGCAGTCCTCAGACAGACACGGTACGGGCGAAATCAGCAAAACTCCCGATGAAAACTGGCCCGCAGAGTTTGTTGTGGATTATGTAAGAGTATATCAGCATAAATAATAAAGAATTATTTTGTTTTGAATTCCTCATGTACAGAGGTTCTTACAGGATTTTTTTCTTAGGATTTGTTGTCTGATTAATGCGGTTAAATATTATATGAAAAAGCCTGTAACTTTAAAAAGTTAGGGCTTTTTTTAATTAATCAGTAAAAATTGAACCTTTTTGCATTGTTTTACGTCTTTAAGGGTGAAATCGGTTTCATATTTATAACAGGAGGTGGTATGATGAATGAATTTGAGGTTTTGGTTGTTGAGAATTATAATTCATTGGAACGTTTTGTAAACTATAAAATCAATAACTGGCATGATGCACAGGATATTATACAGGAAACTTGCTTAACGGCATCATTAAAATTTGGAACACTTAAAGACAAAACACTGTTTAAGTCTTGGCTTATACGAATCGCAAACAATAAATGTAATGATTATTTCAGACAAAAGTCCAAAGTAATCAGTGTTTCTCTTGACACTTTACCTGAATTTAATATGGTTGCGGAAAATACAACAGATTTAAAAAGCATGGTTCTTGAAACAATGAATTTGCTTGGTAAATCCGAACAGCAGATCCTGTATTTGTATTATTTTTGTGATTTATCGCAAAAAGAAATTGTTGAAATTTTAAATATTCCGTTGGGTACGGTAAAAAGCAGATTGCACTATGCAAAACAGAAATTCAAAGAAATTTATCCTTATCCGCCAAAATCAAAAGGAGAGATTAATATGAAAAAATTACCCAAAATATTACCCGAATATAAAATTGAAAAATCTGATAAAGCACCGTTTAATGTGAAATGTGAAGAACTTGTAGGTTGGTCCATTGTGCCGAGGCTTAATGAAAAATGTTCTTTTGGTATTTATTATATGCCTTCAAGAAAAATGAAAGGACATATTGATACCGAAGTTGTGGGAGAAGCCGAAATATACGGTATAAGGGGGGTTGAAATTTCAGCGGTTGAGTACGATATGGATGATTATTACAGGACTGAAACTGTTGAAAGATTTGAACGCAGATTTATTGCACAACTTACAGAAACTCACAGCCGTTTTCTTGCAGAAACTCATATTGAAGACGGTGTAAGAATGGTACACACTTTTATTGATGATGATGAATTTACAGAAAACTGGGGTTACGGTGATGATAATTGCGGCAATCCCACAACAATAATGCAAAAAAATCTTATAGAACGCAACGGAGATACCGTGAAAGGGACTGTAAAGCCCGAAGTTGTTGATATTGTAGGCAGATATAACGTAACAATTTACGGCAAGACTTATGATACAGTATGTGTTATGGATCTTAATTGCTTCAATGACCCTGTTGTTTCGGAACAGTATCTTGACAGTAACGGAAGAACAGTACTCTGGCGTAGATTTAATCGTAATAATTGGGCATTTGACCGTTATCAGAAGAAATGGACTCAAATGCTTCCCGATAACGAGCGACTGATTGTAAACGGTGAAACTTATGTTCATTGGTATGATTGCATAACAGACTATATACTGTAACAAAAAATGAAAAACAGTATCATATATTTCAATCATTGAATTTTTAGAAGCACCTATAGCTTTTTATGTTGCAAATATCTTAAATATGTGCTATTATATTTATACAAAAGAAATTTGCTTCGGATGTTGCGGGCACTGTTAACCGCAAAAAGCGGTTGAATTAAATAATTAAGCCTGTAACTTTGAAAAAAGTTCAGGCTTTTTTTGTCAGGAGGTATTATTATGAAAAAGAAAATGTGGCTTATTCCTGTATGTATTATTGCTGTTATTATTCTTGTTTTTGCTGTTGCTTTGGGATATATGTGGGCAAATTCATTGAGCTTTTCTGTCGGTAATGCTCTTGTTGCGGCTGACGGTCAATATATCCTTGTGCTTGATGATTCACCTGTTTGCCTGTCTAATGTGAAAAATAAAGAGAACTTGTTTAATGATATTGACAACGGCGATAAAATACTTGTCTTGCATGACGGCATAAATGAAACTTATCCCGGACAGACAGGAGCTTATGCAGTATTTAAGCTTGATGATGGTGCAGTAAGCGATGTTTCAAAATCTGTGTTGAGTCGGCTTACCGAAATGGGGAGGCTGTCCGATGATGTTTATAAATTAGACGAGAATCTCTATGCGGGCGGAGCGTTTGCGGTTACCGCTTCTAATGTAACTTTTATTTATGATAAGACAGCATTGTATGAAAAATCTCTCAATTTTGATAAGATGAATACTGACGGTATTTTTAACATTCCTATGTTTAAGTTTGAAACTATGCAGGATGCAGAAGATTTTATTACATTTTTTGAAGACGAATATCTGTCCGACGGCTATCACGGTGATATTAATAATTTTAAAGACAAAATCAAAGCAATGGGAGAAGAATATTTTGAAGAGTATACAGTATTTCTTCTCTATGTTACTACTGGTAGCGGTGCTACGGATATTGATGTTCATAGTATTTACAACGACGGAGAAAATCTGTGCATACATATCGCAGAAACTACAATAGAGGGAGTCGGCGGTGTTGCTGTTATGTCCGGATTTTTCTACACAGTTGCCATTGAAAAGGAAAGTGTAAAGAATTGCACAAGCTTTTATGCGGATGTGAACAACTTTTAATTTATTGCATATTTTTGCATGTTGACTTTTTTTTAACAATGTATTAAAATATTATTGTACTCCTGACAGAAAGATTTTCTGACTGAAAGGCGACAGATAATATTAAATTAAGTATTATATTGCCGTGCCTTTCTGCGTCATTTTGCGGAAATGTGCGGTTTATTTTTATGGGAGAGAAAGTATGGCTCAAAACAAAGAAACAAGAGTTGCCGTAATGGGCATTATTGTAGAAGATATTGATTCAACGGAAGAATTAAATGCAATTCTTCATGAATACGGAAACTTTATAATAGGCAGAATGGGTGTTCCGTACCGTGAAAAGAATATAAATGTAGTAAGCATCGCTCTTGATGCTCCGCAGGACACTATTTCCTCAATGTCGGGCAGAATAGGAAAGTTAAAGGGTGTAAGTGTTAAAACCGCTTATTCAAATGTGATAACCAATGAATAAGATGTATCAGCTTGTTGAAAAGCTCGAACAGGAGAGAAGTCTTACACTTGCCGAGTATCAGTATCTGCTTGAAAACAGGACTGACGAAATTGCTCATATTCTTGCCGAAAAAGCCCGACAGGCGAGAGAGGCGGTTTACGGTAAGGCTGTGTATATAAGAGGTCTTATCGAGGTGGGCAATATCTGCAGAAACGATTGCCTTTATTGCGGAATCCGTAAAAGCAATAAGGACTGCGAACGATACAGGCTTAGTGAAAATGAAATTTTAGCTTGCTGTGATAACGGATACAAACTTGGTTTCAGAACCTTTGTTATGCAAGGGGGAGAGGACGCATATTTCAGCGATGATTTTATGTGCGGAATTATAAGCAAAATTAAAGCAAAATATCCGGACTGTGCCGTAACACTTTCACTTGGCGAAAAGAGTTATGAGAGCTATAAAAGACTGTTTGATGCAGGTGCAGACAGATATCTTCTTCGCCACGAAACGGCAGATAAGGAGCATTACAAAAAATTACACCCTGCATCAATGTCTTTTGACACAAGGATGGAATGTCTTAAGAATCTTAAAAATATAGGTTATCAGACAGGTTGCGGATTTATGGTGGGTTCACCTTTTCAGACCTATGCAACACTTGCAAAGGATTTGAAATTTGTAGAGGAATTTAAACCTCAGATGTGCGGTGTAGGGCCGTTTATTCCTCACAAAGCAACATCTTTTAAGGATTACCCCGCAGGCAGTGCGGAGCTTACCTGTTATATTCTGTCAATAATAAGGCTCATTCAGCCTCAAATTCTGCTGCCTGCAACTACAGCGTTGGGAACAGCACTTGAGGACGGCAGAGAAAAAGGTATTTTATCAGGTGCAAATGTTGTAATGCCCAATCTTTCACCTGTTGAACAACGCAAAAAATACGAACTGTATAATAATAAAATCAACACAGGTGCAGAAGCCGCCGAAGCGGTGGAAGCTCTTGCAAAAAAAATAGAATCCATCGGTTATTATATCGTAACTGACCGTGGAGATATTAAGAAAGGATGCTGACTTATGGCAATTTATAATCCAAAATCACTTAAAGCAGAAGAATTTATCAATGATGAAGAAATCAGAGCAACACTTGAATATGCAGATGCCAACAAAAACAATGTTGAGCTTATCGACGCTATTCTTGAAAAAGCTCGCCCTCAGAAGACTGCAACAGGCTGCGTGTGTAACGGTCTTACTCACAGAGAAGCATCAGTTCTTTTAGCTTGTGACATTCCCGAAAAAATAGAGGAGATTTACAAAATTGCAGAGGAGATTAAGCTTGCATTCTACGGTAACCGTATAGTAATGTTTGCACCTCTCTACCTTTCAAACTACTGTGTAAACGGCTGTGTTTACTGCCCCTATCACCTTAAAAATAAGCATATTGCCCGTAAAAAGCTTACACAGGAAGAAGTTAAGGCTGAAGTTATTGCTTTACAGGATATGGGACATAAGCGTCTTGCAATCGAAGCCGGTGAAGACCCTGTAAACAATCCCATTGAGTATATTCTTGAATGTATCAAAACTATTTACTCCATCAATCACAAAAACGGAGCAATCAGACGAGTTAACGTTAATATTGCGGCAACAACCGTAGAAAATTACCGCAAACTCAAAGATGCAGGCATTGGCACATACATTCTTTTCCAGGAAACCTATCATAAGCAGAGCTATTTGAAGCTTCATCCCACAGGACCTAAGCACGATTACGATTATCACACCGAGGCTATGGACAGAGCTATGGAAGGCGGTATTGACGACGTAGG
This sequence comes from uncultured Eubacteriales bacterium, assembly GCA_964495345.1. Taxonomy (GTDB): domain Bacteria; phylum Bacillota; class Clostridia; order Oscillospirales; family Acutalibacteraceae; genus UBA1081. Next base: position 4,734 of record CAZBVV010000060.1, on the reverse strand, counting down.
TTTAGGCGTTCTTTTTGGTCTTGAGCTGTACAGATACGAATTTGCAGGTCTGCTCATGCACGCAGAACATCTTGAGGCTGTACACGGTGTCGGTCCTCATACAATCAGCGTACCGAGAATTAAACGTGCAGACGATATCGACCCCAATGTGTTTGATAACTCCATTTCAGATGATATGTTTGAAAAAATTATTGCCTGTATCCGTCTTGCAGTACCTTACACAGGTATGATTATCTCCACAAGAGAATCCGAGGAGGTAAGAGGCAGAGCACTCAATAAGGGTATTTCGCAGATAAGCGGTGCATCAAGAACATCCGTCGGCGGTTATACGGAAGATGAAAGACCTCACGATTCCGAACAGTTTGATGTTTCCGATCAGCGTACACTTGACGAGGTTGTAAGATGGCTTATGGAAAACGGTCATATTCCCTCATTCTGTACGGCTTGCTACCGTGAGGGCAGAACAGGTGACAGATTTATGGCACTTTGCAAAAACGGACAGATTCTCAACTGCTGTCACCCTAACGCACTTATGACGCTTACAGAGTATCTTGTTGACTACGCAAGCGAAGAAACAAAAGAGATAGGCTTTAAGCTTATTGATGCTGAGCTTGAAAAGATTCCCACCGAAAAGGTTAAAAAGATTGCAAAAGAAAACATTGAAAATATCAAAAATTCCAACAGGAGAGATTTCCGTTTTTAAGGAGTGGACATATGGGACTTAACGATACGGTTTCTGCCGAGCGTGTGCATATAGGCTTTTTCGGCTTGCGTAATGCAGGCAAATCGAGCGTTGTCAATGCTGTAACAGGGCAAGAGTTATCCCTTGTTTCCGATGTTAAAGGTACTACAACCGATCCCGTAAAAAAAGCTATGGAGCTTTTGCCTCTCGGTCCTGTTGTTATCATAGATACACCCGGTATTGATGATGTGGGCGAGCTTGGTGAAATGCGTGTAAAAAAGGCTCGTCAGATATTGAATCTTACGGATATTGCAGTTCTTGTAACAGAAGCTCAGGAAAATCTTACTCCTGCTGAAAACGAGCTGATTTCACTCTTTAAATCTAAAAATATTCCCTACATTATTGCATTCAATAAGTCCGATTTGCGTAAAAATGAGCCCGAAACTGCGGAGAACACCATTTTTGTAAGTGCAAAGGAAAACAAGGGTATTTATGAGCTTAAAGAAATGATTGCAAAGCTTGTAAAACAGGAGGAAAACGGCAAAAGGGTAGTTGGTGACCTTATTGAGCCTGATGATGTTATCGTGCTTGTTGTACCTATTGATAAAGCGGCACCCAAAGGCAGACTTATTCTGCCGCAGCAACAGACTATCCGTGACATTCTTGATTCGGGTGCAGTTGCCGTGGTTACAAGAGATTCGGAATTGCAGAATACTCTCAATTCTTTAGCTAAAAAACCTAAAATGGTTATCACCGATTCACAGGTATTCGGTTCTGTTGCAAAGATTGTCCCCGAAGATATAATGCTCACATCATTTTCCATTCTTTTTGCAAGATATAAGGGAGATTTGATTTCTGCCGTAAAAGGTGCATCAATGCTCGATAAACTGAAAGACGGCGATAAGGTGCTTATTTCCGAGGGATGCACACATCACAGACAATGCGGAGATATAGGCACTCAGAAATTACCTGCCCTTATCAAAAAACACACAGGCAAAAATATTGAGTTTGAATTTACATCGGGTACTCATTTCCCCGAGGAGCTTGAGGGCTATGCACTTGTGATACATTGTGGCGGATGTATGCTTAATGAACGTGAAATGAAATACCGTGTAAAGCAGACGCTTGACAATGGCATACCCATTACAAATTACGGCACAGCAATAGCTCACATGAACGGCATTTTAAGACGAAGCCTTGCACCGTTTCCCGATGCAGTAAAAGCACTTGATGAATAAATTAAATTTCAGCTCCTCTCTGTGGGGAGCTTTTTGTTGGTTTATCGGCAAAGCCGATAAATTATTGTTTATAACGCTGCTTGCGTTTATTTATTTTTTTATGCAAAATTAAATAAATTTTAAATTATGATTGCCTTTTTTTTATTATTATGCTACAATACTGTTAATATTATAAAGGAGGTTGGTAATAATGAGTGACAAAAAAGGCAAAGTCCTTGATACAGTCAAATCATTTGCTACTGAAATTAAAACTCATTGGAATACTCCCGCAGAGGGTAAATATGTACCTTACAAAGAGTATAAAGATGTAGTTGTTGCAGTAGGCAGTAACTATGCAGGCTCAAAAATCCTTGAATACATAGGTTTCTGGTCTGCTTGTTACCTTATTATGCACCATTACAAATTACCTTATCTCACCTTCTCCGTTATCGGTATTTTAAACATGCCTCTTGGGTATATTTCAGCACTGATGTGGTGGTTTGTGTGTGATAACTTAGGTTTCTTACCTAAAAAAACAGAAAAGAAATTTTATGCCGTTTATGTCGGAATGATGCTGTTCGGAATATCGACGATTATTTTTGACTATTCGTTGCTGTTTAATCAATCAAGTGCGTTTATAACTTATCTTAACGGCTTAGAGGGAATGAGTGCAACGGCGTGCTTTAAAACCTTCGGTACGCATTTTCTGTATACTGGCTGGGTAGGTGCAAGAAATATTTTCTGGCGTAAAAAGCTGTTGCCCAAATACGGCAGATACAAATATTCACTTTATTGTGATGTTGTGCCTAAATGTATAATGGTTATTCTTATCGGTTGGCTTCCCGTTTACGAGATTCCTGATGTTGCAACAAGAGTATGGGTTGCCAATCTGCTGTTTGCCACATATAATGTGTTCGGCTTTGCAAATAACCTTGAAACCTGTGCAAAGAACATCAGCCCCAATCTTCAGGAAAGAATCCTTGTAAGAAGCTATCCTATCAAGATTTCACACATTTTTAATTCAATTATGGCAATTATTCTGCCTGTTATCATTGGTATGCTCCGTTACGAATGGGCAGATATCAATGTGTACAGATTTGTTATCCCGATAACATTTATCACTTTTGCCGCCCTTACAATGGTATTCGCCGGCAGAATAAAAGAAAGAATACCGCAACCGCCTATTGAAAAGAAAGTTCAAATTAAATTCTGGGACGGTATGTTTGGTGTTCTTAAAAATAAATATCTGCTTATAAATACAATAGTAGGTCTTATAGATTCACTTGGTAACGGTATGCTTCCTTTTGTTACGATTCTGTATTTCTATACATTCCGTTTGAGTGGCTTGCCTTACAGCCTTATCGTTGCACTTATTTCTTTTGCGGGAACTCCGCCCGATTTGTTGTCCCCCTATTTCTTAAAGAGATTTTCATATAAGCAGATAATGATTTTCTATCAGCTCAGCCGTGGTATAGGTTATGGTATAATTGCAGCAGCTATTTGGTTCTGCGGTGAAAATCTGACTCTTTGCGGAACTATTTGTGTTGTTGTTTTGTTCTTACTTGAAATGACAAAGACTGTTCCCACTACAGCAGGTCACGATATGAATGTCCGTATAGGTGACTATCAGATGTACCTTTCCGGTGAGCGTCTTGAAAGCTTTGCAGGTGTATTTGGTTGGTTTACCGGTCCTATAACATCTTTTGTAGGTCTTATTATTCCTATTCTTCTTTTAAGATTTGGCTTTAACAGTAACTGGGATGTACTTTTTGTAGATGCGTCACGTACCAGCATTATAGCGATTCCGCTTATTGTTGACGTTGTTGGTTTCTTCCTTATGACTATTCCTTATCTGTTCTGGGATTACGACAGCAAAAAGCAGAATATGGTTATGGAAGTGCTTAAACGCAGAGCGGAAGTAACCGAAAAAATGGCAAAAGAAGAAGGCATATCTGTTGAAGGCGTTTATAAGGGATGAGGTGTGAAATATGAATAAAAAAGAAAAAAAGAAAATTGATAATATCACACCTGCTGATGAGATAAAACTTGATATTCCGGAAGACGAAATCTGGACATATCAGATAGAGGGGCTTGCCGCACCGCATATAAATAAGCCATATACGCATTATGGACTTAAAAAGTTTGTTTTTGCTATTGTTATAATTATTGCGGTTTCTCTTTCCTGTTATTTCAGTGTGCGTACCGTACAAAAGGATACTTTCGAGTACGAAAATACCGGCAGTGAAACTTATCAGCTTTCAAAGTTCAGTAATACAGGTTATATAAAAGAGCTTAAAATTGATTTTGTTGCATCCGTTGAATATGATTCGGAAAATCCCGATGTAACAGCCAATTTTACTATTGTTAAGGATGAAAGTAAGAAGATTACTTCTATTCGAGAATATGCATTCAACTGCGACGAAAAATTGCAGGTTGTATATATCGGTGCTGATGTTACATATATTGATTCCAAGGCATTTTACTCTTGTTGGGCGTTACAGCGTATAGAGGTTGACGAAAACAACCCTAACTATTGCGATGTTGACGGTGTTCTTTACAATAAGGATAAAACAGAGGTTATTTGCTATCCCTGTGACCACGATACATATTTAGCGGAGAAATACGGCTGGGCAGAATATGATGAAAGCGGTTACAGAATCGAACCCGATGCATCGAGTGAAAACTATGAACAGTACAAGGATGATGTTCTTACATATGTTGTACCCTCAACGGTTGAAACTGTGGGTCCGCTTTGCTTTAATTACGCAAATATGACAACAGTTTATCTTCCCCAGGGACTTAAAACAGTTGAAACATTGGGATTCTTTGAGATTC
>CAZBVV010000059.1:0-10950 GCA_964495345.1 uncultured Eubacteriales bacterium | reverse complement strand
AGGATAACGGCTAACGGCCGCCGAGGGTGACCTTAGGGAAAGTGCAACAGAAATATACCGCCTGTTAATCAGGTAAGGATGGAAAGGCGAGGTAAGAGCTCACCGGCGTGCAGGAGACTGCACGGCCATGTAAACCCTATCCGAAGCAACACCGATAGGAGTGGTCTGCTCGGCCATAACTCCGACGGGTGGCGTGAGTTGACGGGCAACCGTCAGCCAAGACAGATGATTGCCTTAAATGACAAAACCCGGCTTACAGATTCACTTGTTTCTGTCACCCATGCATTTGTATGAGGTGGCTTTTTTTATATTTGTTGAATTAACAATGCATAATGTATAATGCATAATTCATAATTGAGGAAAAGGCTTCGCCTTTTGAACCATTATAATAACAAAAATTTAAGCTTTACGCACATTTTTTAATTCAAATTAATTATGCATTATGCATTTTGAATTATGAATTAATTTACCGTTTATCGTACATTTTCTATATTATAATATCCGTAAAATATATAAACTTGGGGTGATTTTATGTTAAGACCGATTCTGGGCAGAGCATCATCGGGTAAAACAACTTATATCAGAAATATTATTGCCGAAAAGGTACATTCGGGTGAGGATGTTATCCTTATCGTGCCGGAACAGTTCTCATTTGAAAGTGAAAAGTCAATGATAGAGTTGCTGGGTGCTAAAAAAACTGCTGAAATGAAAATCTACAGCTTTACATCTCTCGCAAAAAAGATACTTGATGAATATGCTCCCAACAGAAAACCCTCCGTCACTTCTGCGGCAAAGTCAGTAATCATGAGTATGGCGTTGGAGGCGGTGTCCGAAAAACTCAGCATTTTTTCGAAATTCCTTAAAAATAAAAATACGGTTTCTGAGATTCTGCATATGACAGACGAGCTGATTCAATGCAATATTTCTGTTCAGGAAATGGAGAGTGCCGCATCAGAAACAGGTAATAAAGTGCTTGAACAAAAGGCGAAAGAGCTTGCTTTGATTGCAAATATGTATGAGGCAATTCTGACCGAGCGTTTTTCCGATGACAGATATATGCTCAATGCTGCTGCCGAAATTGCCTGTGAAAAACAGCTTTTTAGCGGCAAAACCGTATTTTTTGATGAGTTTACAGGCTTTACTGCTCAGGAAAATAAGCTGATTTCTCTTATGCTTGTGCAGGCTGATGACGTTTATGTTACGGGATGTGCCGAAAAACTCCGTGACGATTCCATGGGTACATCTCCCTTTGCTTATTCGTCGGACAACCTTTCAAAACTTGTTGCACTTGCAAAAAAATGCGATGTCAAGGTTGCACAACCTGTTGTAATGCAGGGCGGCTTCAGTCACAGAGCACCTGCTCTTGCTGCTTTGGAAAAAGGATTTTATGATCCTGCTCCCGAAAAATACGAGGCAGATGCCCCCGAACTTACTATTGCGGCGGCAAAAAGTCCTTATGATGAGTGCGATTATGTTGCCATGATGTCAAAAAAGCTTGTTCGTGAAACAGGTATACGTTACCGTGATATCGTTGTTGTGGGCAGGTCGGCAGCATATGAAAAATATTTGCCCTTTGCTTTTAAAAAGTACGGTATTCCTGTTTTTGAAGATACAAGACGAAGCCTTGAAAACGAAATTATAGTTATTTTTTCCATTTGTGCATTATCTCTTGCTACTGACGGATTTTCAAGTGAATGTATGTTCCGCTATCTTAAAACATACATAAGCGGCATCAGTGATGATGATATTGCCGAACTGGAAAATTATGTTTATATGTGGCAGATTGACCGTTCACAATGGCTTGATGAGTGGACAGGGCATCCGGACGGCTTCGGTAACGAACTTGACGAAAATGCAAAAATACGCCTCGAATATATAAATTCCGTAAGAAAAAAAGCTGTATTGCCTATATTGAAGCTTAAAAAAGAGCTTGATGATAACAACGGTGTGGGCTGTGCAACGGCACTTTATAATTTTCTTATGGCTTCCAATGCCGATAAAAATTTGCTTGAATTTGCATTAAAGCTCAATCCAGCTTCCGCTTATGAGTGTGAACGCTCATGGGATGAATTTATGTCTGTTCTGTCACTTCTTGCTGATACGCTCGGTGACAGAGGTATAACCCCCAAGCGTTTTGCAGAGCTTTTTAAGATTATGGTATCATCTTCCGATATCGGCACTTTACCCGGCGGTCTTGATATGATAACCGTAGGTGATGCGGACAGAATCCGTGTAAGCGATAAAAAGGTTATGTTTATTGTGGGTGCAAATGAAGGCGTTTTCCCTGCAACGGCAACGGAGTCCTTTGTCCTTACGGAGAATGAACGAAGGATGCTTAAAAATCATAATCTTGAACTCAGTGACGACAGTTCTGCCCGCATGAAAAAGGAACGCCTTAAAGTTTACAGTACGGTCAGCACTCCTCGTGACCGATTGTTTATAACATATTCTCTCGGTGATTTTAAATTAGAACAAATCAACCCGTCGGAAATCGTATCCGTTGCATCGGATATCGTTCCAAATGCACAAAGAGTGGATATTTCTCTTCTTGACGAAGTGTTTACAGTTGAAAGTGCTCGTTCTGCCTTTGAAAGTGCGGCTTTGCATATTGCAGATAACAGCGAATATGCGGCAACCGTAAAAAAATATGTGGCTTCTACAAGTTATGCATCTATGCTTGAATCTGCCGAAAGAATTGCACACAAAGAGCCCTTTGAAATAAAAGACGGCGAAAAAGCAACTGCACTTTTCGGCAAGGAGATGTATATTTCCGCTACAAGAGTTGAAAAATTCCACGAATGTGCATTCAAGTACTTCTGTAAGTACGGCTTAAAAGCAAAGGAAAACTCTCATGCTCAGTTTGATGCAAGGCTTAACGGTAATCTTGTGCATTATGTACTTGAAAAACTGTTTGCTCAGCATGGCAGTAACGGACTTCGTTCTATGAGCCGTAATGAGCGAAAAGAGGCGGTAAACAATGTCACTTCCGATTATGTTAATCAATACATGGGTGGTTATGAATTTTTAAACGGCAGAATCCGTTACAGCATTGAACGTTGCAAAAACACAATCTGTGAAATTCTTGAACGCTTTGCATACGAGCTTACATCAAGTAAGTTTGAAACAAGGGATGTGGAGCTGAGTATTGACCCTGACGGCGATATTGCGGCGTATACCGTGGAGCTTTCGGACGGCGGCAGAGCTGTTTTAGGCGGAAAAGTTGACCGAGTTGATACCATGCACAGCGAAGACGGTGAAAAAACATATCTTCGAGTTATCGACTACAAAACGGGCGGTAAGGATTTTAAACTTTCCGATATAATTTCGGGGGTCAATATGCAGATGCTATTGTATCTTGTGTGTATCTTTGAAAACGGAAAAGACCGTTACGGAAATGTGGTGCCTGCGGGAGTTCTGTATGTTCCTGCAAAAAAGAGCAAAAACTCTTTAGGCAGATATGCTACCGATGATATGGTTGAGCATGAAAGAATAAGCCAGGGCAGGATGAACGGCATTGTTCTTGATGATGAAGAGGTCATCCGCGGAATGGAAGAAAACGGCGGCGGACTCATTATCGACGCTAAAATAGAAAAAGGCAAAATTAAGGGTAAAACATTCAGCTTTGACGGTTTTATGCTTATAAAAAACACTATTGATAAGGCTGTCCGTGATATGGGAGATGCTTTGCACACAGGCAAGATTGCCGCAGAGCCTCTTATACAATCAACTTATAAAAATGCTTGTACTTATTGTGAATACGGTGCTGTCTGTTGTCATGAAAAGACGGACGGCGGCAGGGAAATATTTAAAGGCGATGCATGGGAAGAAATGGAGGCGATGAAAAATGGCTGAAAGACAATGGACGCCACAGCAAAAAAATGCCATTGATGCCAGAGGTGGCACGTTGCTTCTGAGTGCGGCGGCAGGTTCGGGTAAAACGGCTGTTCTGGTTGAGAGAATAATATCGCTTCTGACGCAGGAAGATAATCCTGTCGAACCGTCACAGTTGCTTGTCGTAACATTTACAAATGCGGCGGCGGCAGAAATGCGTGGTCGTATATCAAAAGCGGTAGATGAGCTTATCAGGAAAGAACCTCAGAACAACAGCTACCGTTCAATCAGAATGAAGCTTGCAGATGCACAGATAAGCACTATTGACTCATTCTGTATAAAAATTGTCCGTGAGAATTTTCACACGGCAGAGGTTGAGCCTGATTTTACGTTGCTTAACAGCAGCGAGGAGCAGATAATTGTTGCCGAGGCTATGGCAAAAACTCTGGATACTCTTTGCGTAACGGATTCGGATGTTTACGATATGCTCAATTCAATGACCTCTTACGGCAGTGATGACAGCAAACTGTCTGATAAAATTAAAAAATTGCATGAATTTTCTCTTGCACATCCGTTTCCCGATGAGTGGCTTGACAGTATTATAAAGATGTATGAGCCCTGTGAAGATGTAAAAAATTCCGTTTGGGGTAAAATAATTATTGACGATATTCTTCGTTCTGCTCAATTCAGCAAGGAGCTCTGTGCTTCTGCCATGACGGATTCATTGGACGATGAAAAAATAAAAAATGCATATTATGACAGCATTTGCAGTACATATAATTATTTTTGTGAATTTTGTGATTTATTACAAAACGGCAGTTGGGATGATATTTATAAGTTTGTTTCCCAATCTTCGTTAAGTTCAAGTTTGCCCAAAGTGCCAAACGGATACGGTAAACATCCTGCAAAGCTTGCGGCGGCGTACAAATTTAAAAAAGCTGTCAGCAATTTTGACAGTGCAAAAAAAATGATGTGTACCGATACCGCAGGTTTTAATGCTGATTGCGAACAGCAACGTCCTGTTATCAGTGCACTTGTTGATGCCGTTAAGGTTTTTGCCGCAAACTGTGAGGAGCTTAAAAAGGAGAAAAACGGATATAACTTTAACGACATTATGCACAAAGCCCTTGATTTGCTTGTCAAAAAGGATGCCAACGGTGTAGCTTTTGCGGACACGATGAAAGACCGCTACCGTGAAATTCTTATTGACGAGTATCAGGATACAAATGAAGCTCAGGATATGCTTTTCAGGCTTATTTCAAAAGATGAGAGCAATATTTTCATGGTCGGAGACGTAAAGCAGAGCATTTACCGATTCCGTCTTGCCATGCCCGAAATTTTTATGCAAAAAAGTAATGATTTTCATGTTTATGACGGCAAAAGTTATCCGGCTAAAATCATTTTAGGTAAGAATTTCCGCAGCAGAAAAGGCGTGCTTGATAATATCAATTATATTTTCAGCCGAATTATGTCAAAATGTGCAGGTGAAATGGATTACACGGCAGACGATGCTCTTTACTATGGCGATGTTTATAATGAAGATACCGAGCCCTGCGTAGAGTTGCATTTTGCGGATTGTGAAAATACCGATGCAGAGTCTGTTTATGTTGCGAGCATTATCGGCGATATGATAAAAAACGGAGCAACTGTTTACGAAAAAGACAAAATAAGACCTGCTCGGGCAGGTGATTTCTGCATACTTATGAGAAGTCCCGGTAAAAAAGGTGAAAAGTATGCGAAAGCTCTTTCCGATATTGGTATAAAATCTACCTTACAGCAGAAATCAAGCCTTTTTGATTCTGTTGAGGTCAGCGTATTTATGTCTTTGCTTAAAGTTATCAGTAATCCTACGGACGATGTATCCATGCTTGCGGTCATGTTTTCACCCATGTACGGTTTTACTCCCGATGAAGCGGCTGAAATGAAAATTAATTACCGTATGTTTAATATGTATACCTGCCTTAAAAAGTCTGCCAACATCAGTCCAAAAGCTCAAAAGCTCTTGACGGATTTGCTGGAATACAGACGAATGGCGGCTGTAATGCCCTTTGACGCTTTTGTAAGAACACTTATGGACGTAACGGGTTATCTTGCCGTTGCAGGCTCAATGAGTGATGGTAATTTAAGGCGTGCAAATCTTATGATGCTGTCTTCGCTTGCCGTTGAATACGTTTCGTCAGGTCATACGGGTATAGACGGTTTTATCCGTTATGTACAAAGACTTACAGAAAGCGGTAAGGATAATCCTGCGGCTTCCGATGTTTCCGATACGGCGGATGTTGTAAGAATTTACAGTATACACAAATCAAAAGGTTTGGAATTTCCGTTTGTGATTCTTGCGGATTGTGCAAAATCTATAAACCTTACAGATACCCTGGATGAAATGATAGTAAGTGACAGGGCAGGCGTGGGCATGGTTATTATCAATAATGAAAAATTGCAGAAATATTCTTCATTAGGTCATGCGGCGGCTAAAATTGATATGCGTAATGCTACAGTTTCCGAAGAATTGAGGGTGCTTTATGTTGCCATGACAAGAGCTAAGGAAAAGCTGATTGTTGTGTCTTCCGATACCAAATTTGAGGAAACGGTACAAAAAGTCTGTTATGAAGTTCCCGTAAGCGGTATTGCATCTCCCGAATCAGTACTCAATGCCGGTACTTATGAAAAATGGTTTGTTATGGGATTTTTAAAGCATCCGGCTATGCAAAGTTTTATTTCTGACACGGAATGTTCCTGTGTTGTAAAAAACGGAGTTAAAATCGTTGTACAGGGAATTGAACAGACTGCGGTGAATCTTACCGAACAGCCGACAGCACAGGTGAATGATGAAATATTTGATGTTATAAACGAAAGATGTCAGTTTGCTTATCCCTATATCATCCCCGATGATGTAAGACCTAAGAAAGTTGCATCAGACTTTGAAAACCACATTTTTAAGCCTGAATATTTTGCAAAATCAAAGCCCGCATTCATTTTGGGTGATAAGTTAGACCCTGCACAGGTGGGTACTGCAAACCATCTGTTTTTACAGAATCTTGATTTTAACGCAACGGATATTTCAGCCGAATGTACACGAATGGCACAGGCTCACATCCTTAATGAAAAACAGGCTGCATCAATAAGAATAGATAAAATGGAAAAATTTATTTCATCTGCACTTGCAAACCGTATAAAAAATGCGGACAAGGTATACAGAGAGCTTGAATTTACCGTGGAAATCTGTCTTGGTGATATATCGCCCGATGTTCAGTATAATGTGCGAAACGAGAAGATTGTTGTACTGGGTAAAGCGGATTTGGTTTTTGTGGAAAACGGCAAGGCTGTAGTTGTGGACTACAAAACAGACCGCAGTAAAACTGAAGATGAATTTGTAATTGCCTATTCAGGTCAGCTTGATATGTATCGCAGAGCCATGGAGCAGGTGCTTGAAATGCCTGTAGATGAAGCATTGATATATTCGCTGGAGCTGGAAAAAGCAATCAGATTAACTAATTTATAAATTATTGTTTACCTTAACTGTCAAAATAAAAAAGGCGGAGTTTGTGCAACTCCGTCCTTTATTTATTTAAATTTTTTACTTTTCATGAAAACTATCATCGCAACCAAAGAAATTACCAATGCAGACACAACAACTATCGTAAATCCCCATTCGCTGTTGGCAAAAGGCATACCGTTAAGATTTGTGTTCATACCGTATGCGCTGAATATAAGCGTGGGAATGGAGAGTACGATTGTAATAACGGAAAGCACTTTCATTACGATGTTGAGGTTGTTTGAAATAACCGAAGCAAAAGCGTCCATTGTTCCGCTTAAAATGCCGGAATAGATGTTTGCCATTTCGATAGCCTGTTTATTTTCAACGATAACGTCCTCAAGCAGGTCAACATCTTCGGGGTATTTTTTGATAATTTCAAGACGGAGCATTTTTTCGAGTATTGCTTCGTTTGAACGAAGAGCCGTTGTAAAGTAAACAAGGGACTTTTCAAGCTTTAAAAGTTCGATAAGCTCTTTGTTTTTCTGTGATTTGTGAAGCTCGTTTTCAACATTTTCGCTTTTCTTGTCAATAATTCGCAGATAGGTGAGGAAAAGTGATGATGTTCTGTAAAGAATCTGCAAAATAAAGCGTGATTTCATGTTTGAATAAAAATCTTTTACTTTGCCTATTGCGAACTGACGGAGAATAGGCGTATCCTGACTGCAAACGGTGATAACTGCGTCAGAAACCATGATAATTGCAAGAGGAATGGTACTGTAGAGTTCTTTGTCTGTTTCTTCCTCAATAATGGGGATGTTAACAAGAATCATTGTGTAGTTATCCTCAACCTCAATACGGGAACGCTCATCAGCGTCAAGTGCGGCTTTGAGTATGTCAACATCAATGTTGTACTTGTTTGCAATTCTGTTGATTTCTGATTCACCGGGTGCAACAAGATTAACCCAACAACCGGGTTCCGGTCCTGTCAGCTCTTCAAGGTAGTTGTTCCTTGTGATGTAACAGTTTGTCATATTATCAAATCCTTTCACGACTGAACAAATCAAAGCCGTGAAAGGATAAATTCAAAGCTTTGGTTTATTCAGTATAATGTTGTTTAGGCGGTACAGTATTCCCTCGATAAGAATCGGGTTCCATTAAAAATCACTTCCTTGTGTATGAATTATTTAGATATACCGTCAGATTATCTGAATACTGATATTTTACACTATTTTACCCGTTCTTGTCAATGTTTTATTCCAAAAGAGTAATATTTTGTTTGTCACTTATAATCGGTAAAATTAAGCAAATACTATTTTCGGTGATTGTTACGGAAAAGAGAGTAATTATTTCATTTTTTGCGATTGTTGCGTGTTGCTGTGTTTTAGTTGCTAAAATCGGTTTGCTGTCTGTTTCGCAGTATTCCGAAGTGGGTACAACACAAAGCGTGCGGCGTATTGAGGTTGCCTCCACAAGAGGCATGATATACGACAGAAATATGATTCCTCTTGTAAACAGGGATTTTTCAACCGTTCTTGCAATAGACCCTACGGAAAATGCATTGACTGTACTGAGTGAGTATCTGTCCGATGAAGAATATGCTCAGATATCGGAAAAAAGCAAAACCGGAAAACCTTTTTTGTTTTTTGTTGACAGTTATTCCGGCGTTAGTGATGATATAATTGACATGACGGTATACAACAGATATTCCTCAGACGATGTGGCACCCCATATAATAGGTTATCTTGACAGTGAGGGTAACGGAGTCAGCGGTATTGAAAAAGCCTTTGAGAGCCTTATGGATAAAAATTCGGGCACTTTGTGGGTTCGTTATTCTGCAAGTGCAACAGGTATAATGCTTCGCGGACAGGCTTTTGAATCGGTATCGGACAATTATGCCTCATCGGCAGGTCTTGTGCTTACTCTTGATTATGAAATTCAGCGTGTGTGCGAAAAAGTAATGGAACGCAACGGCATAGAAAAAGGTGCAGTTGTTGTGCTTGATGCCAACACAAGCGAAATTTTAGCTATTGCAAGCAATCCTGTATTTGACAGGAATAATATGTCAGCGTCTGTTACGGATGAAGCTTCTCCGTTTCTCAACAGAGCATTAAGTGCTTATGCGGTAGGGTCGGTATTCAAGCCCGTTGTTGCGGCGGCGGCTCTTGATGCAGGAATTTCAGCCTCGACTGTGTTTAACTGTGAAGGCTATGTAACAATTAACGGCATTCGGTTTAATTGCCATAAAAAAGACGGACACGGAGAACTTGATATGATGCAGGCTATGGCTGTTTCGTGTAATTCATATTTTATTCAGCTCGGACAGCTTGCAGGTGCTGAAAGCATTGTCGATATCGCATCTCAGCTTGGATTGGGCACAAAAATTACGCTTGCTGATTCTATTGCTTCCGCTGCGGGTATTGTTCCCGATAAATCAGACGTTGATTCATCTGCCGCACTTGCAAATTTATCTTTCGGTCAGGGTACGCTTCTTGCCACACCTTTGCAGATAGGTGCAGTTTACTGTGCATTTGTTAACGGCGGATATTACCGTGAACCGTATATCCTGAAAGAAATAGTTGAAGATGACGGAACGGTAAGTGCATATTATAAAAGTGAAATTAGCAGTAAGGTGCTGACGGACAGCGTTTGCAAGAAGATACGCTCAATGCTTGAAGAAACCGTGTTGAACGGAAGCGGAAAGCTTGCCGCACCCATGGGATATGATGCCGCAGGTAAAACCGCCACCGCCGAAACCGGTTTTGTTGATAACGGCAGGGAAATTGTGCATACATGGTTTGCAGGTTATTATCCTGCTGATGAGCCTGAGTATGTTATTGTTGTTTTTAATGAGGACGGTAGTTCGTCTGCTACTGATTGTGCTCCTGTTTTCAGAGATATTGCAGACAATTTAAATTAAAACTGTTACAAAAAAAGCGATTGAGTAAGAAAATATATACAAATTTGAAAATTTTAATAAAAAGTTCATAGAAATGTAATTTTATGTCTTGACTTTTCTTCGTATTTGATGTAAATTTAATGTAAGCGGTGTTCTGCACACCAAAATTGTAATTGGGTTAGTAAAAGATGTAATCCATGAAAGGGGTAACTAAAGATATGAAAAAAAGCCATGAGTACGATTCACCCGTACTTTCCAGACTCGTTTCTGTTGTTACTGTATTAGCACTTTGTGTATGCTCAGTTTGCTGTATCGTAACCGCATCCAAGGTTTCAACTATTGCAACAGGTAGCAGTGCTGTTGCAGATAGCAGTGCAAGTAATAATGCAAGCAATAGTACAAACAATAATGCAAGCAACAGCACAAATACCAACAATAATTCCAGCACAACAACACCCGGTGATTCAACAGATGCAACAACACCCGGTGATTCAACAGACGCAACAACACCTGATGCTGACACTAATTCCGGTCCTTCAAATGAGGAGATTCTTACAAAGTACACAGAAATTATGCAGCAGCTTAAGGACGGCGTTGGTACATATAATAAGAAAGAGTACCAGACTCTTGCTGATGACTATAACCTCGGTACAATAGGCGATATGATTATTCCCATCGCTCAGAGTCTTATGACTACAGAGGACGAAGCAACTCTTCAGCAGAGAGATGATAAAGCACAGATTCC
>CAZBVV010000058.1:0-11039 GCA_964495345.1 uncultured Eubacteriales bacterium | reverse complement strand
CCAAGTTCAACGAGAGCCTTACCGTAGGCATCTCTTGTTGCGGTTTTAATTACATCTGCCATCTTTTAGCCCTCCAATTCAGCTTGAACTTTATCAAGCTCTGCCATAGCAATTTCATACTGCTCTGCATTGGGTGCAGAACCGTGCCATGAAACCTGATTTTCCATAAAGGATACACCCTTGCCCTTAACCGTCTTTGCAATAATTGCTGTGGGTTTACCTGTTACCGTCTTTGCCTCGGTGAAAGCAGATTCAATCTGTTCAAGGTCGTTACCGTCTATATTTATAACATTAAAGCCGAATGAAGCAAACTTTTCGTCGATGGGATATGGAGAGTTAACCTCTTCAACAGTACCGTCAATCTGAAGATTGTTATTATCAACAATTACACAAAGGTTATCAAGTTTTTTAGCAGAAGCGAACATAGCTGCCTCCCAGACCTGACCTTCACCCAGCTCGCCGTCACCGAGAATAGCGTATACTCTGAATGAATCACCGCCGAATTTTGCACCGAGAGCCATACCAACTGCGGCGGAGATACCCTGACCGAGTGAGCCTGTACTCATGTCAACACCGGGAACATAATTCATGTTGGGATGTCCCTGCAAATACGAATCGCTTTTTCTTAAAGTTTTCAAATCCTCCACAGGGAAGAATCCTGCGTTTGCAAGTGCCGCATAAAGACCGGGGGCAGCGTGACCTTTTGAAAGAACAAGTCTGTCTCTGTCTGCCTTTTTCGGATTTTTCGGGTCAACATTCATTTCTGTTCTGTAAAGATAAGCAAGAATCTCTGCGATTGAAAGAGAACCGCCGGGATGACCTGATTTTGCATTAAATGTTCCCTCGATAATGCCTTTGCGTATGCTGACACTATCAAGAAGAAGCTGTTTTTTTAACATTGAATCCATATAATCACTCCTGAAATTAATGTGAAATTATTTTTGTTTTATTGCAATTTTTAAAATCTCTGCACGGTTGAATATTCTGGGAACCCAATAATATCCTTCAAGCCCTGCACAAAGATACATTTTCATTTTGCCGAAATCATATTCCCCTTTGTCGTATTCGGGAAAAAATCCCTGTTCGGGAGCATATACACCGCCAATGAACGGCAATCGCCAAATTCCGCCATGGTCGTGACCGCAAAAAACTGCATCAATGCTCCACTCATCATTTGTATATATAAATGTATTGGGGCGGTGCATCAGCAAAAGCTTTAACGAGTCCGTATTTTCAAAGCCTTTTAAAAATTCATAAACCTCAGATTTATGCCAACGCTCGCCGTAATCCTCTGCATACACACCATAATCAAAAATACCGCCTATGCGGATTTTTTCATTCCTGATTTGCATATCAACATATGAGCCGTTAAGCACGGTTACTCCTGCATTTTCGGCATACTCAAAACAGTTTTCACCCGTAAGCACATTGTAACGCATATCGTGATTGCCCGGGCACATATAGGTGGGTGCTATTTCACAAAAAGCTTTCATCAAGAAAACAACAGCATCTTTATTGCTCTTATCATGGTGATAATCAAAAAAATCACCTGCAAGAAAAATTAAATCCGGCTCTGTTTTTTTTACAGCATCAATAAGCCTCTTGTTGCCCTTTCCGAAGCGGGAAAAATGCAAGTCAGACACAACCGCAACTGTAAGCAAAGCGTTTTTTTGAGTTTTAAGTGTATATTCGGTTGTTTTTAAAGCCTTTTCGCTGATTGCACAAGCGGTTAAAGCAAAAATGCATAATGCAACTATAATTAAAATCAATATTTCCATAAACAAACTTTTATAATGAGCAATGAGTAGTGAGCAATGAGCAATTATGGAAGCCCTGCGGGCTTGAATTATATAAAAATCGGGTTAAAGGGCAACGCCCTTTCCACCATTACTCACTGCTAATTGCTAATTACTCATTTTTAGCGGCAAAGCCGCCGAATTATTGCTTTTCTATCTTTTTTAAAAATTCTGTAAAATAATCGGGTAATTCCGATGTAAATTCCATATACTCTCCGCTTGTAGGATGCATAAAACCTATAACTCTTGCGTGCAGACATTGTCCTTGCAAGCCGTGTGTGTGTTTCGCATCACCGTAAACAGTATCACCTGCAACAGGATGCCCCATAGCGGCACAATGCACACGAATCTGATGTGTTCTGCCTGTTTCAAGTATAAATTTACAATGCCCGAATCCTCTGTAACGATTCAAAACTTTGTAATGTGTAACGGCGTTGCGTGGATTCAAGCCGTTGATTGCCTGTTTTTTTCTGTCGTGATGACTTCTGCCTAAAGGCAAATTAATTGTACCCTCATCATCTTTAAAATTACCCACGACAACCGCTTCATACTCTCTTTTAAAAGAATGTTCCTGAATCTGCAAAGCAAGAGAAGCATGGGCTTTATCATTTTTTGCAACAATAAGCAGACCGCTTGTGTCCTTATCTATTCTGTGAACGATTCCGGGACGGATAACGCCGTTGATACCGGAAAGTGAATCGCCACAATGATGCAAAAGAGCGTTTACAAGAGTGCCGTCATAATTGCCCGGTGCGGGATGCACAACCATTCCTTTTGGCTTATTTACAACAAGCAAATCGTCATCTTCATAAACGATATCCAACGGAATATCCTGTGCTTCAATGCTTAATATTTCGGGTTCGGGAATTTCGACGGCTATTATGTCACCGTCTTTAAGCTTTACGCTTTTTTGGGTTATTTTGCCGTTAACCGTAACTTTGCAATCGTCAATCAGCTTTGAAACAATGCTTCTGGATAAATCGGAATTGTCCGCAATAAACTTATCAAGCCGTGTACCGCTGTTATCCTCACAAACGGTAAGTTCAAGAATTTCCATTATTCTTTTCTCCGCTTTTATTCAGCTTTTTTGCCTTTTCTTCCTGAATTATCTGATAAATAAGTATCGCCAAGACGGCAAAACAACCTACAACCACAAGCATATCTGCAAAGTTGAACACAGGGAAATTTATAAACAGAATTTTTATATAGTCCACTACGTAGCCACGTACGCAACGGTCGATAAGATTACCCGTACCGCCACCGATTATCAGTACCGCACAGATATTGAGCATTTTACCGTCAAGCTTGCCGAGAAACAGATACACGACACCTGCAACAAGGAGCAGTAATGTAAGAACAGACAGCATTACGGTGTGATCTTCAAACGAGCTAAATGCCGCACCTGTATTTTCACGATACGACAAAGCCAAAAAGTTTTTTATAAGCACAATATCTTCGCTATCTTTAAGATGGAGAACAGCCAATTTTTTCAAAAGCTGATCGGCAAGTGCCAACAATGCGGCACTCACCATCTGAATAGCAAAAATTATATATCTTTTCTTATTATCAGCCATTAGTTTTTCTTCTTTTTCCTTCTGAAAAATCCGCCTTTTTCATGTTTTTGGGGTTGTTCGGGAGCAGTTTCAGCAGGTTTAGGTTGTTCGGATGTTTCAAACATACTAAAATCTATTTCAAAATCCTCTTCATCGGGAGAAGGAGCTTCCGGCACAAAATCACCGAACTGACTGAAATCAATGTCCATAAGGTCTGCCTCGTCGGTACTGTCCGGACGCTGAGGAACAAACTCTTTAACATCACTATCATCATCAGAGAAGATTTCTTCCCAATCGGAGTCAAGCTCATCTGTATTGATGTTTCTCTGCGGAGTTTCGGGAATTTCTGTAATTGCATCATCTTCTGTCAGAGCAGTTTCGGGTTCTTCTTCCGGAGTGGTATCGTCCTCATCGAACTCAAAGACAAAATCTTCCTCGATAACATCTTCTTCGCTGTCCTCAATTTCAAGAACAGCCTCCTGTGAGACGGACTCTTCCTGTGTATCTGCATCAACAGCATCCGATTCAGCAGAATCCGCTGATTCTTCGGGTTCAGATTCAGCTTCTTCTTCCTCAACAGGCTGAGCTTCAGATATTATTTCTTCTGTTTCTTCAATTACTTCGGGTTCTTCTGTAATTTCTGTTTCAGCTTCAACGACAGATTCTTCCTCATCAGCAGTTGCAACAACATCTTCTTCAGCTGTTTCTTCTGTTACCTCTTCAAGAATTTCAGCAACCGGTTCTTCCTGTGCAACCTCTGCTGCAACGTCAACTTCATCCTCAATTTCAATTTCCTGAGCAACATCTTCTGTTGTTGCTGTAGTTTCCTCAGCTTCTGCTGTTTCAACAGTTTCAATAACAGTATCAGCAGTAACTATTGCGTCTGCCTGAATACCGAAACATTTAAGTATTGCATCAATATCTTCATCTGCAACAGCTTTGTTGAGAGCATCCGTGTCATAAGCAAATACAGTTTCGTCTGCCTCAAGCATATCAACAGGTCCGACAACTTTATCAACAGCAATACCTGCAAAAGATGCACTTATCAGATGAAGCTGTGATGAAAGCTTTGTATATGCCTCATCGGCAACTGTTTTAACGCTCTGATACTGTGCAAATGCGGACTGTAATGCACCGTTAACAGCAGCGATTCTCTCGTTCATTTCATCGTTAAGTCTGTTGACGTCTGCTTGTGCTTTAAGCAAGATGCCCACAGCAGTATTTTTAGCCTTAACGGTTGTGCTTGATGCAAAACTTTCAGCATCGGACTTTACGGCATTTGCCTGTGACTGAGCATCCTTAACCAGCTTTTCGGTTTGTGACTGTACTGCACCCACAACACTTTCGGCTTCGGACTTTGCAGATGAAATAAGCGTCTGTGCTTCTGTCTGTGATTGTGAAATCAATGCATCTGCCTGTGCCTGTGCCTGTGCAACCAATGCTTCTGCCTGTGCCTGTGCATCTTTCAAAAGCTGCTCTCTTTCAAGCATCGCTTCTTTTTTAAGTTCAAAAGCTTCACTCATAAGTGTTTCTGCATCCGACTTTGTCTTAACGGCATCTGCAATAATACCGTCAGATACAGCCTGTGCTTTTTTTGATGCCTCACTTACGATTGTTTCTGCAGTTTGTGTTGCATCGTCAATAACTGTTTCAGCACTGCCGTTGATTTCGTCAATAGTTTTTTGAATATCTGCTTTTGCCTCATCCATTACGGCATTAGCCCGGTCATTGGCGGCGTCAACAATCTCCTGTGCACGGGAATTTGCGTTATCAATTATCGCCTGTGCGTCTGCCTCTGCCTGCTGAATTACAGCATCTCTGTCAACAGTAACCTGTGCTGCAAGTTCCTTTGACTCATTGATAATCTTTTTACCCTCGCTCTTTGCCGCCTCAATCATTTTGGCAACAACAGACTCCGCACCTGCAATAGTCTGTGCCGCAGTCTTCTGGGCAGTAAGCAGAGTTTCGGTCATATAGGCTTCATTTTTCTTATACTCGTCAATTTTTTTCGCGAACATTGTAAGACGTCTTACAACTTCTTTATTTTCACTGAAAAGCTCTTCGTAAGCGGTAACAGCAGCCGCTTTAAAAGCTTCAACGCTTGCGACAGAATATGTACCGTCCTCAAGAACTTCAAACTCAAAATTTCTCATTTCATCTGCGGTCATAATTTTTCACCTTCCCACCATTAAATTAAACAAAGAATACGCCGTTGCTTTCCAATTCATAAAGCAAATCACCCATAACATCAACATTATAGGGAGTTATAATAAATGTGCTTTTTGCTATTTTCTTGATTTCGCCGCCATTGGCATACGCAACACCACTGAGAAAATCAAGCAATCTTAAAGCCTCATCCTTGCTTGTTGATTCAAGGTTGAGAACAATAGTTCTTTTTTCATTCAAATCGTCAGCAATATCCTTTGCATCGGAAAACTTTTCGGGCTTTGTGAGAACAACCTGGAGTTTTGCGGTTGTGTGAATATCAACAACCTTTGATGAATGCCCGGGTGAAGTGTGATAAGATTTATAATGGGAGCTTCCGTAGGCAGAAGAATAGGGAGAATTACCCGAACGATATGTTTCGGAAGAAGATTCTCTATCTTCTCCTCTTGCTTTGCTTTTTTTCTTATCTGCCGTTTTCTCTCTCTTCTTTTTTACGGGAGCAGATTCCTCTTCATACTCATCCTGTACTTCTACTTCCTCTTCCTCATACTCATCGTCTGCACCGTTCCACATACTTTTGAATTTATCTACAAATTCCATAAAAACAATCCTCTCTTGAATAATATTAATAAGTCTTAATTACTTGTATATTCTTGCCCCGAATATTGATGAGCCTACACGAACCAGATTTGAACCGCATTCAATAGCTGTTTCAAAATCGCCTGACATTCCCATTGACAGAATATCCATACTTACATTATCTATGTTTTTACCACTAATGTCAATAAACAGTTGATGCATTTGCTCAAAAAATTTTGTTAACTGAGCATTATTTTCACAAACAGGAGGTATAGTCATAAGACCTTTGATTGCAATATGGGGCATTTGTGCAATCTGATACAGGTTTTCCGTAAAAAGTGATATATCCATACCTGTTTTTGATGTTTCGCCACCGATATTTATCTCAAGCAAAACTTTTGCGACCATGCCGTTCTTTTCCGCCTGCCGTTCCACTTCCTGTGCAAGAGATACGCTGTCAACGGATTGTATCATATCCACGTCCGTAATTATTTTACGCACTTTGTTCGATTGTAAATGACCGATAAGATGAGCTTCTACGCCGTTGAGATTCAATGCATCCTTTTTGCCTAAAAACTCCTGCACTTTATTTTCACCGATAAGGTCAATCCCCTGTGCAATAGCATGATTTATGTATTCGGGAGCTACCGTTTTGGTAACAGCCATAAGGCGTACATCTTTTTCACTTCTTCCGCTTCTGATTGCGGCTTCGGCAATCCTGTGGCGTATATGCTTTATATTTTCTTCAATATCAATAAACTTTGTATCCAATATTATCACCGAATTTTTTAAATTTATCTTACAACTTTTTTGTTATAAAGGTCACGACCGGTAACTACATATTCATCATAATTAATTAATTCCTCGGATGATACAAGTGAATAATCATTATCCGAATAAACTATGTTTACCTTTTTGAACATAATCATATGTCCGTCAAGCACGTATACACCTGATTCATTGTTATCATTGGTGCGTAAAGCTCTGTTGTCAATCTTATAACCTGAGTATGTGCTTGTAACAATATAAGCATATTCATGGCGAAGGGATGCAACCTCCTCGGTCATGGTGTTGCATTTGAAAATAACAAGTGACTTTCCGCTTTGAGCGTCTGAACGTATCTTATAAACCGTACAGGTTATTTCATCAACAGCCGAATCGTAAAAACCGATTTCATATCTTCTGTCTTCACGCAGAGCATTGATTTCAGCTGTATCTACAACGCATACCATATACCAGTAATAACGGTTTACAAGACGACCGAACTGATTGGATGACACCTCGGATGCAGATGCTGACATGGCTTTTTCCACAAGCTCAATATCCCATTCATCCACACTTGCATAATCAAGCACGTTTTCATAGCCGTCAACGCCGGAAATGTAGTATCCCGTACCGTTTGCCAAAATCTCGGTATATTTGCCGGATGCAGATTCAAGCTGTGTGCGTTCTGCAGTAAGGGAACTGATTTTTTCGCTCAGATCAAGCTCAACGCCCGTTGCAGTCTGCTTTGAGGTTATGGTATCACGGAGATTTACTTTAAGCTGAGCAATATCCGACAGATCGCCCGATGATACGGCAACTGACAAATCGGCAACGCTTTCCATAATTTTATTATCAAAACTTGTAAGATTATCGGTAAGATATGAAGATTTATTGCTCAATGCCGTGTAATATTCAAGCTCTTCATTGACCTCTGTCAATCGTCTGACGTTCGCGGCAGATGTTGCATCGGCAAAAGAGTATGCTATAGTATCGTTCACACTCACTCTTGTGCCGTCACTTACTGCGGAAACGATGTTACTGCCCGATGATGTAAGTATATTTTCATCTCTTACAACAAACATATCAACGCTTATTGTTTTACGCTGTGAATCAAGCATCGCAATTTCCGTTGTAATGTATTTACTGCTGTTTGATATAGAAATACTGCTGATAACAAAAGTTAACACGCAAGCCGCTATAACAACCACAGCGATAATTCGTCCACGGTTAAATCCGGAAGCAGTTTTTTCCTTTTTTGGTTCTTTCAAAATACTCACCCTTTAAGAAATTCCCCGACTTTATCTTTTACAATCCTTACAAAATCATCCTGTGCATCGGGATAAACACAAAATCTTTCATCATGCCTTCTGAACCAGGTCAACTGGCGTTTTGCATAATGTCTCGTCTCTTTTTTAAGATTATCAAGAGCCTGTTCCAACGACATTTCACCGTAAAAATAGGGTTTCAGCTCCTTATAACCTATTGCCTGCTTTGCAGTTGATTCTTCCCCAAGCTCAATATACGCTTTTGCCTCCTCAAGAAGCCCCGCATCAACCATAAGGTCAACACGCTTTTCAATTCTGTCATAAAGCTTCTGTCTGTCAAGATACTCAATACTGATATACAGCACCTCGTATTCACTACCCTTTTGCCGTGACTTGATTTTTTGCTCAGTAAGAGTTTCACCGGTAAGATAATAGACCTCTAAAGCCCGTATAATTCTGCCCTCGTTATTTGAGTGAAGTTTTGACGCTGTTTCGGGGTCAATTTCTTTCAGTTTTTCAAAAAGAGATTCTATACCTTCTTTTTCAGCCTGTTCTTTAAGCTGTTTTCTCATATGAGTGTTATCGGGAACAAAACCGAAATCAATACCCGATAAAAGAGAATCAATATACAAACCTGTACCGCCTGCCACAACAGGTACTTTGCCCCTTGCCGCAATATCCGCAATACACTTTTTTGCATCATCAACATACTGTGCTACGCTGTATGTTTCACTCGTATCAACAAAATCAATAAGATGATGAGGTATACCCTGCATTTCCTCGGCATCGGGTTTGGCTGTTGCAATATCCATGCCTTTATATATCTGCATTGAATCGGCAGACACAACCTCACCGTTAAACGCCTTTGCGATTTCTATTGCAAGGCTTGTTTTACCCGATGCGGTAGGTCCTGTAACGGCAATTACTTTAATTTTTTTCATCATCCGTTTCTCCCAAAAAGCTTCGTAATTTCATATTCGCTCATGGAAAGAAGTACAGGTCTGCCATGAGGACAGTAACGCACATCCTCATCAAAAAGCACCTGTTTTGCAAGAGCTTCCATTTCTGTAACAGTCAGATTATCCCCTGCTTTGACAGCCGCCCTGCAAGCTGTAGAATGATATAGCCATTCCAGTTTCTCGGGCTCGGGATTGCTTGAATCACAGGCTAATTTATCAGCCATTTCCTCAACGACGGCTCTTATGTCAGAATCCGAAAGTTCCGTAGGACACTCACGCACAATTACCGTACCCTCACCAAAATCTTCAACGCAGTAGCCGGATTTTTCAAATATATCAAGATTATTTACAACCGCCGCATAATCCTTTGCACTGAGCGTTACGGTTATGGGGGCTAAAAGGAGCTGTGAACATATCTGTCTGCTCTGCTTTTTCAAGGAATTAAAAATAATTCTCTCGTGTGCGGCGTGTTTATCAATAAAAAGAAGTTTATTATCCTGTTCAATCAGAATATAGGTATCAAAAACCTCACCGATTACACGGATTGGTGAAATGTTTTCCGTACTTTGAGTTACAACGGGTGTTTCTTCTTCAACGCTTTGAACGGGGACATCTTCTTTTACGGTTTTAGATGGATTTGAAAGCAAAAAATCATCAAGACTGTCATCATCTGCTTTACTGTCTTCATAAAAAACCTCCGGCTGATGTAAAGTATATACAGTCTGCGGTTTGCTTGCAGATTTTTCCTGATTTTTTGCCTGTAAATAAACCTCTGAAATAACAGGTACTTCTTGTTTTTTCGGCTCGGATGTACCAACAGACAGACTAATCTTTTCTTTGGGCATTTCAACCTGATTTATCTGTGTTTTTTCCGTAAAAAGAGGTGTTGTATCTTTTATCTGAGCTGTTACAACAACAGGTGTATCTTTATTATCAAGAGATGCCACAGCCGAAAAGTAAATTGCATCGTAAACACTTTTCTCAGATGTAAAACGCACCTGTGTTTTTGCGGGATGCACATTTACATCAACCGTTCTGGGATTTACCGTAAGGAACAGCACACATGAAGGGTATTTACCCACCATAATTCTGTTTTTATAAGCGTTATCAAGTGCAGATGCCGCGACGGGAATTTTTACATATCTGCCGTTGACAAAACAATGCTGCATGGAACGGTTTGCCCTTGAAAAAACGGGCTTTGAAATATAGCCTTTTACTTTAATATCATCAGTTCCGCCCTCTGCTTCAATGAGCCCCGATGCAAATTCCTTACCGAAAACCTCATTTATAACGGTAAGCAATCTGCCGTCACCGGGAGTAAAGAGAGTGCGGCGGTTATCTTTAATGAGAGTAATGCTGACTTCCGGGTGTGAAAGTGCTATTTTCTGCACGGTTTCGGAAACATAATTACCCTCGGTAATATCCTTTTTTAAAAATTTCATTCTTGCAGGAGTGTTGAAAAACAGGTCACGGATAATAATTGTAGTGCCGTCGGGACATCCTGCATCGTCAATTTCTTCCTCAACACCGCCGGAAATAAGATATCTTGTACCAACATCACTTTCGGCAGTTTTTGTAAGCATCTCAACATGAGCAACTGCCGCAACGCTTGCAAGCGCTTCACCTCTGAAGCCTAATGTAAATATGGAATCAAGGTCTTCCTGAACTTTTATTTTGCTGGTAGCGTGGCTGATAAATGCGGCACGGATGTCCTCACGGTCAATTCCACAACCGTCATCGGTAATTCTTATATAACGCACGCCGCCGTTTTTTATTTCAACGGTGATTTTTGTTGCACCTGCGTCAATGGAGTTTTCCATAAGCTCCTTGACAACGGATGCGGGGCGTTCAACAACCTCACCCGCAGCAATAAGCTCTGCAAGATGCTTGGGAAGAATATTAATTTTGGGCAAGATTATCAACTCCGTTCGGGAAACAATAATTTAATGTACAATT
>CAZBVV010000057.1:0-11355 GCA_964495345.1 uncultured Eubacteriales bacterium | reverse complement strand
TACGAGAAAGAACAGGTTGTAGAATGGATGAGAAAATATAAGGAAATTTAAACAATAATTTAGTTAATTAACAATGTACAATGTATAATGTACAATGGAGGAAAGGGCTTCGCCCTTTGACCCAATTTTATTGTTAATTAATTGTACATTGTAAATTGTAAATTGTACATTGTACATTAAATTATTGTTCGCAGTTTTATAATAAGAAAAAACAGGACAGATTACTCTGTCCTATCTTTATTGGGTTTTGCTTATTAAAGTACGATTGTTGAGAACATAGGATCAAGGCTTGCTGCAACTCTGAGAATACTTCTTGCATCGGAAGCAGTAATTTTGTCGTCACCGTTAACATTAGCAAGCTTAAACTGTACGTCTGTGTACTCATCAAGTGATGCGGCAAAACGGAGAGCTTGTCTTGCATCGGAAGCGGTAATTTCGTTGTCACCGTTTATGTCACCGAGCAACGCAACGTTCTGTACAACTTCACTTTCTTCTTCTGATTCGGGCTCTTCAACAACGCCTGAAGTGATTTCTGACTCAACTTCGGAAGCTGTTTCTGCTTCAAGGGTCTTAACACCGTCATTGTCTGCGAAAGCAAAAACGATTGTGCCTGCAACCAAAAGAAGTGTAAGTACGCAACAAATAACTGACTTAAAATTCTTACTCATTTCAATTTCCTCCTTCATTATTTTAATCCGTCACGGAGCATAAAACCGTAACATAATCATAATACCACATAAAAGCTTTTAATTCAACGGTTTTCATTCGTTATATTAACCAAAATTAAATATGCCGCTACAGCTTGTTTTCTATGGTGTAATATTATAGTAAATAAGTGTAAAATTGTCGCCGTCAACGTTGATTTTGGCAGTACCGGAAGCATATCTTTCGTTGCTTGCACGTCTTGCTTGCTGACTTGTCATATCCGTTGTAACGCCCGATGAATACACACTGAACTCAACAGTTATAATGTCACCGTTTTGTGAATAGGAATCCGCAATACATATATTTTTATAGTCAATACCGTCAGCGGCAGGAGTATAAAAATACCCGTCGGAATATTTAAAAAATGCGTAAGTTTTTTCTGTGTAAACGCTTTCACTTGCAACGGATGAAGAAAAATACTTATCAAGAATTCTGTTTACATCATTTACGCTGACTTTATTGTAATAGCCGATATCATCGTTAATATATTCGGTTGAAATATTCGATTCGTTATTACTCATCAAATATGTGTACGCAAAACGAATAAGCTGATAGGTATCGGGTTTGTCAGCCGAAAAGGCTTTATCCTCAGAAAAATATACTTTTGAAAATACGGAAAGAAAATCGTTTATACTTTTGGTTGAAACAGCTGAAGAATCTGCACCGCCCTGTGCGTTATCATCCTCATAGCCGTCAATATCATCCTGAGCATCATCAACAGGCGTGTCTGCATCTTCATTAACATTATTATCGGCGTTGCCTACGGTAGTTGCAACAGTCGTAAGTACAGAGTCATCACCACCCGTTTGGGTTGCAAGATTGCCGCTGTCGTTAAGATACCACAATACTCCCGACGCACCTGCTACCACGGCAACTATAACGGCTGTAAAAACAGCTTTTGCTTTATTCATTATAAAACCTCCTTGATTTTAATGCGAAAAGATGCAGTAAAACCCGTTGTTTTTTACTGCACCCTGTAAAGTCTATCCAATATAAGTACCGCAATTATGACAAAAAACATCGTCAACGGGAACATCATTTCCGCATTCGGGACAAATTCTGTCCACTCCCGACGCCGTTACCACGGGGGCATTTATATTTACACCCGGTACACCCGCACCGTCCGAAGCCTCAATATCATTCACTATGTAATCCGTTGCTTTTAAGATGTCGGCAACGGAAACGGAATCAACATCGGAGATTGATGAACCGAGAGGAGAAATCATTACAGGCTCATCATAGTATTTTTTCAACAACGGATCCGAATATGAATCGGAAAGCTGTCCCATAAGAGCCGCAGCCCTGATTGCCGCCGCAGTTTCATCACTTGACATGGTTTCATAACTGCCCATATTTACGTCGCCGCCGGAGAAATTTCTGCCCGATGAACTGCCGAGAAGCTCTGCGATTCTTTCAGGTGTCATAATTTCAACGGGTACGGGTGCGGAGCCGCCCTCACTTTTCGGGTAAGAATCGTGATATCTGCGTTTCTTTTTCTTTTTTGAATTTTGTATTATAAGTGCAACGATAAGTGCAAGCAAAACAACGAAAAGTACCGCCGCCGCAATAAGTGCACCCATCTGCCACGTAAATTCATCATCCGCATCAGTATCATTTTTTACAACAAGGCTGCCGATTGTATAGGTTTCTGTGGGTGTCTGCACGATAAGTGCCGCAGAATCATCCTCGAAAATGTCTGAAAGTGAAGCTTCGAATGAAAGTGTTGTGGACTCATCACCTGAGGGCTCCGTGGTAGTATACAGATTGCCTGTGTAACCGTTATTGTTATTGACGTTAGTATAGTTGTTGTTATTGTATGTGGGATACTCCTGCTGAGTGGTGGTTTGAGCCTCGGTGGAGTGCGTACCCGAGCCTGTACTGCTGACAGGACTGCTTAAATCTTCACCTGAGGTAGTAGTTTCTTCCTGTGTGGTTGTGTTGGCGGGATTTTCGGCAGTAAGCTGACCTATAAGGTCAAGCACCGAATCCCAGTTAAGGTTATCCCCTATCTCAATCGCACTTACGGAAATCTGCACACAGAATATGCAAACTACTGCAATAACAACTGTTAATATTTTACGGATGTTATTTTTCATAAACATTCCCCTTGTTTTAAATCAATTTAAAAGCCTTGCGTAAGTCCTGCACTATATCTCAATATGCTTCGTGCATCTTTTGCCGTAACTATACCGTCACCGTTTACATCTGCCGCAGAAAATGCGGCTGCAGACAGAATCTCTAACGATGCGGATACTCTTAAAGCAAGTCTTGCATCGGCGGCACTAATTTTAGTGTCAAAATTAACATCGCCTGTAATATATGTTGCAGTATTGCCTGATAACCTTGTAGTGGTTTCAGCTACGGCATTATTGGTTGTCTGATAACCGTTAACCGTTGTTTGTACAGCCGTCTGCTGTGTCGGTGCCTGAGTTGTAAGTGATGTATAACCTGCATCCGCAAGAGATGTGGTGGTTTCACCGCCGTTGTTGAACTGTCGGGAGAGAACATACATTATAACCTCACTCGTTGACATTCCCTTTACTGATTCGGGCAACTCAACGCTTTCACCGTAATTCTCGTAAACCCATTGTGAAAAAGTGTTTCCGTCCTGACTGAGATAACGGATAATATCCGTTATAACAAGTGCATTATCAAGCCCCAGCTCACTGAAAACGTCGTCGATAGTGTCGAGCGTATCGTTCATTGATGCCGATGTAGTGGTTTCGCCTCTTGTAAAGGTTTCTGCCGCAGTATAGGCAACGGCATTGAGAACACCTACGCAATAATTACCCGAAACGAGCAATCCGATGCAAATGAGTGCCACACAGAAAAACGCAAAATAATTAATTTTTTTCATAATTATCTGCTCCTGCTTCTATTTATTCCAATATGCGATATCGCTGTAATCCTTGCCGTCAGAGGGGATATCATCCTCAATAAACTGAGCTAAAGTTGTTGGTCTGTCAACAGAAGGCAAGGTGGATTTCTGTTTGACGGATGAATTAAATTCCGTTCTTCTTGTCATAACAACAAGCACGATTACAACCACGAGAACAAGAATTATAATTGCCGCAATAAACACAAGCAATGTAAGAGTACTGCCCGACAATGCCATGGAGCTGTCGTTTGTATTGCCGCCGACAATGAGTACGGAGGGAAGCTCCTCCTCAACAACCGCCCAGGTAGTGTTTTCTTCATCATTTGCAGACTGCTGACCGTTCTGACTGCCGTTATTCTGGCTGTTTGGATATGTAGTCATTGAACCCGACTGATTAGCGTTAGGATAATTGCCCGGCTGAACACTTGAAAGCCCGGATGAAGTGGTTGTTTCCGTGCTGTTGCCGAAATTAAAATCAAAACCGTCAAATCCGTCCATTATGGAATCAAAGCTACCGCCGAGCTTGTCCGCAATAGAGTCAAGATAGCCGCTTATTGAATCCGCATCAAGATTAAATCCGCCGTCATTCGTTGATGATGCGGTAGTTGTTTCTGCCTGCTGAACGGTAGTGGTTTCAACGGGAACAAACTCATCTTCACCGTCTTCAATAATGTAAATTTCTTCGGCAAACACCGTCACCGACATAATCAGGCAACAAAGTATTACCGAAATAATTGCTGATGCCCTTTTCATTTCTCACACTCTTCCGAAATATTATAATACATCAAATTGTATTATACCATAAATTTTATTCTTGTTAATTCTTATTTGGAATAATAACCTTATTTTCTAAAAACTTATAATATGCCAAAAGCAGGATGCAAAGCTAACATCCCGCAAAGCAGTTTATTTTTCCTCTTGGGAAGATTCTTGCTCAGATTCTTCCTTTTCGCCATTTTTCACGGCAATAACGGCAACACCTGCAACAATCGCAACGCCCAACACAACGGCAATAACGTAAACATACCATTTACCTTTCAGAGAATTTGATACCGAAGATGTGTCAATATCGGAGCTTGCAACCGTAACTGCGGCAGTTTTACCCTCTTTTAAAGCTTTGTTACCCGTTGCGGAAATGGACTTTGAAACATCCGAACCGCCGTCGGTTTCATAGGAATATGCCCACAGACAAAAATCATTTATATCGTAATCCTCCGTAAGAGGTGAAAATGTGAATGATACAAAATGAAGTCTGCCGTCTGTAAGATAGCTGTCCTCGCATTTTTCGGTAAAAATTGCAGAAACACAGGCAAGTCCCGAGCTTGCAACGGAAAGTCCCGAAATTATCATCATATCACTGATAGTGCGATTATCTTCGGAATCGACATATTCATAAATATCCGGGTCAAAACCAAGCCTTAAATCTGCAGCGACCAATTCACCCGGATTTTCAACGTAAACGTCAACGACAACTCTGTTGGTATCTGCATCGTATGAAGATTCAAAAACGAGCTTTGTATCGTCAGTCGCAAAAACAACGACACCTGTAATTGCAATCAAAATCACAGCAAGAAAAGCTGCGACAAACCTTTTCATTCAAAACCGCCTCCACTATATAAATTACAGTATGTAAGCAAAAAAGTCAACATTAAAATTAAACAAAAGATCTGTCAATAGTTACCACGCAATAACAGTTTTCGCAAATTTCCGATACAATGCGACATATTTCACTTTTTACTTCACTTTCGGATAGTTTTACGTCAAAAGGGACAACGGCATCAAAGATAAGATTTGTATGTGTATCTCCCGGCACCATCCTGAAATCGTGTATTGAAACATCTTTACTTATCTGAGTTACGGCAAGAGCAACCTTATTTTTCATCTGCGAAACGAGCTCGTTATCCGTTTCCACAGGGTCCATATGTATAACGGCGTGACAGTTGAGCTCATCAGCTATACGCCGTTCAATATTATCAATGCGGTCATGGAGCATATAGATATCTCCTTTTCCGTCAACCTCCGCATGGAGCGAAACCATAAGTCTGCCGGGACCGTAATCGTGAACCACAAGGTCGTGAATACCTGCAACCTCATCCGCCGACAGCACGATAGAGGTGATTTTTTCCACAAGCTCCTTATCGGGCAAAGAACCCAACAGAGGTCCGATTATTTCTTTTGCGGAATTAAATCCTGCATACATAATAAACAGCGAAACAAGAATACCGCACCAGCCGTCAATCTGAACATCGGTGAAATACGAAATCAATGTGGATACAAGAACAACCATAGTTGCAACGCTGTCACCTATGCAGTCCATAGCGGTAGCTTTCATGCCTGCGGAATTGATTTTCTGCCCGATTTTGCGGTTGTAAAAGAACATATACCCTTTAACAAGCACCGACACGGCAAGAATCACAACGGAAACCGCACTTACCTCAACAGTTTGCGGATTTCTTATTTTATCAACCGAAGAAGTCAACAGTTCAAAGCCAACGATAACAATTATAACCGATACCGCCAGAGCCGACAGGTATTCCAACCTGCCGTGACCGAAAGGATGATCCGGGTCAGGCTTTTTGTTTGCAAGCTGAATACCCGCAAGAGTTATTGCAGATGAACCTGCATCGGAGAGATTGTTGAATGCGTCGGCTGTTATTGCAATAGAGCCGCTTATAACGCCTGCAAAATATTTTATGGCAAACAGCAGAATATTAAGAAATATTCCCACACAGCAACAAAGCGTGCCGTATGCACTCCTGCGTTTACCGTCGGGCATGGACTGAGCGTTTTTAAGAAAAATTTTACTTAAAACAGTAATCATTTAATCCTCACCCTTTTTCTTTCTTTGTTTCAATTCTTTTTGTTCCCTGAGTTTTTCCTGTTCATTGTGTTCACCCTCGGAATACACTTCCCTGAACATAAACATATTGTATTTAAATTTGTCGGTATCCGGCTTTTCAAAACCCTTACGGGAAGAAAGTTCGTACTCATTAATAAGAGAAATCACAAGATCACAGACGGTGTATCTGTCCGATTTAAATATTGCATCGGAAATTTCCTCGGGAGTGACAAATTCAAAACGCTTTGCACTGAGCCTTAACTCAAAACAGTAGCCGATGAGTTTTTTACCCTGTGCGGTGATGTCGTTCAAGGGAGAAAGCATACGGATTTTTTTGTTAAAATCCGTAATCTCCCCATACAGAACGCCGGGAGATGTAATAAGTTCTTTCCATCTCTCGGAAGAAAAAATACGGATTACACGCTTTTCGGCTTCGTTAAGAGGACGTGTTAACCTGTCATTTTCCGATTTTTCGCTTGCAGAAAAGCCGTTGGAGGTTGCATTTATGTAGCCCCTGCTGACCAGATCAAGGAGTGTTACGGTAAAATAATCGGATTTATTCGTAACGTCTTCAAGTACGGTATAAAGGAGTGTTGCAGGGCTTACTTTACTAAACACACGACGCTGAATTTTATCAAACTTTTCCGTAACAGGCTTATTTTTTGCATTTTTAAGCCTTATTTTCAATGTAAAAGCTTTGTAATTAAGGGCATAATACACGCCGAAAGCAAGAATAAACGCAAGTATCACCAAAAAAACAACAAGAACGATAATTCCCACTCTGCTGTCGTCCTCAATAACTGTAAGACCGCTTGAATTAAACAATTCATCGTCAACCGTAATACCGATTTTCACAAGTCCTGCGGTGTTTGAGGCGTTGAATATTATTTTGCCGTCGTATTTACTGCCTGCAAGAGTACCCGATTCAAGAATTTCAAAATCCTCTGCGTAGCAATTCACGGGAGTATTTACGGTAAGTGACATATTCCGACATATAAGCGAGCTGTCCTCATTGACTGCCCTGAAATAGAAATACGCTCTGCCGTTATATATTTTTACAGCACCTGTCTGAATATATCTTATTGCAAAGGTGTGCGTGCCCGCTTGAGGTATATACCACATTACAGAATATGCATCTTCGGTTTTTTCATAAAAATATGTACCTGTTTCCAGGCTGTCACCGGTTTCTTCGGTACAGGTATTGCCGTCAAGGGATACGGATATATCCGTAACTGCACCAATGCGTTCAAAGTTATCGTCAATAATAACAATATCCCTTACAAAGCACTCGTTACAATCCTCAGCAACGGTCAAAGTCCACTCCTCGGTAATCAGTGCACTGCCGTCAGAACGCAAATCGGCAGTAATGTTGACGCTGTCTACGGTATAATCTGATGATGCTCCCAACGCTGCCACAGGCATAATCAACACCCACAGCAACGCCGTTAACATAATTGTAATCAATCGTTTCATTTTAAGCCCTCAAGTATTTCATTAAGCAATTTTTCTATAATCAGCGGATTGCCTCTGCCCTTCGTTGCACCCATAACCTGCCCCATAATTGCCTTTGCGGCGGCAAGCTTACCTTTTTTGTAATCTGCAACGGACTTTGGATTTCTCGCTATTGCATCGTTAATTATCGGAATAAGCACGGCTTCATCACTTATCTGCCCCAAATCATTTCTCTTAACGTATTCACAAGCATCCTCATCATTTTCCCAAAGAGCTTTGACAATCTTTTTAGTAACGGAGCTGTTGATTTCACCTGAGCCCTGCATATCCGCAATCTGGGCAAGATGAACAGGCTCAATGGCAATTTCTCCGCTGTCACCGTCATACATTCTGATAATTTCGGAAATCATTATATTTGCAAGGAGCTTAGGGTATTTTGTGTTTACAACTGCCGCTTCAAAATAGTCCGCAGTAGTCATATCTGTAGTAATAAGCTCCGCATCATAAGCCGTAAGACCGTAGGACTGAACGTAGGTCTTTTTTCTTTCGTCGGGCAAAGTGGGAATTGAAGCTTTAAGGCGTGCAACTTTTTCCTCGTTCATAAGAATGGGTGCAAGGTCAGGCTCGGGGAAATAACGGTAATCGTCTGCATCCTCTTTTGTACGCATGGAAAAAGTTTTTCCGCTTGCCTGGTCGTAACGCCTTGTTTCCTGCAGGATAACGCCGCCGTTTTCGATTTCATTAACCTGTCTTGCGTATTCGTACTCAATAGCTTTCTGAATAAAGGTAAATGAGTTAAGGTTTTTCATCTCTGTTCTTGTACCGAACTGAGTTTCGCCTTTTTTTCTTACGGACAGGTTAACGTCGCAACGCATTGAGCCCTCCTGCATTTTGCAATCAGAAATGCCTGTATAAAGAATTACGGAACGGAGCTTTTTAAAGTAAGCAACGGCTTCTTCGGCACTTCTTATATCCGGTTCGGACACAATCTCAATAAGCGGAACACCGCAACGGTTACAATCAATCATCGTGCCGTATCTGTCGTCGTGAATCAGCTTGCCTGCATCCTCTTCAATATGAATCCTTGTGATACCGATTCTTTTCGTGCCGTTTTCACTTTCAATTTCAAGCCATCCGTTAAGACAAAGAGGCAAATCATACTGTGAAATCTGATATGCTTTCGGCAAATCGGGATAAAAATAATTTTTTCTGTCCTGTTTGGAGTAGGTTGCAATAGTGCAGTTTGTGGCAAGACCTGCTTTCGCAGCATATTCAACCACCTGTTCGTTAAGAACGGGCAGAGTTCCCGGCATCCCCATACAAACGGGACAGCATTGAGTATTCGGCTCTGCACCGAAGGTTGTGGGACAGCCGCAGAAAATCTTTGTTTTTGTGCCAAGTTCACAATGCACTTCAAGACCTATGACAAGCTCGTAATCTTTTATCATATTCATGGCGGTCCCTCCTTTACCTGTTTTCAAACGACCATGCGGCTTTTATAAGCGCATTTTCCGAAAAAGCCTTGCCGATAAGCTGCATACCTATGGGCATACCGTCGCTGTCCTTACCGCAGGATAAAGAAATTGCAGGCAGACCTGCAATATTGACAGGTACGGTATAAATATCGCCAAGATACATTTCAACGGGTGACTCAGTTTTTTCACCGATTTTATAGGCAACGGTGGGAGCAACGGGAGAAATTATAAAATCATTATCCTCAAACACTTTGTTAAAGCCGTTGATTATAAGAGTTCTTACCTGTAATGCTTTTTTGTAGTAAGCATCGTAATATCCCGAAGAAAGAGCAAATGAGCCGAGCATTATTCGTCTTTTAACCTCTTTGCCGAAGCCCTCACTTCTTGTATTTTTGTATAATTCATCAATATCGTTGTAATTTTCAGCTCTGTAACCGTAACGCACACCGTCAAATCTTGCAAGGTTTGATGATGCCTCGGAAGATGAAATAACGTAATATGCCGGCAGAGCATACTCCATGGCGGGAACGGAAACCTCCCGAATCTCCACACCCATGCTTTCGTACACTTTTACTGCCTCAAGCACGGCTTCTTTTACCTGCGGATTGATACCGGCACCGAAATATTCCTTTGGAAGAGCCGCTTTCATACCCTTTACGCCCGTTTTCATTCCGTGAGTAAAATCACCGTAGGTCATGTTAAGGGAAGTGGAGTCAAGCGAATCATGTCCTGTAAGAACATTCATAACTATGGCACAATCCTCAACATTTCTTGCAACAGGACCAATCTGGTCAAGGGAAGATGCAAAAGCCACAAGTCCGTTTCTTGAAACCGTGCCGTAAGTAGGTTTAAGACCCACAACACCACAAAACGACGCAGGCTGACGGATAGAACCGCCCGTATCAGAGCCTAAAGCGAACACCGCCTCATTTGCGGCAACGGCGGCGGCTGAACCGCCCGACGAACCGCCCGGAACTCTTGTTTTATCATGGGGATTTTTCGTAATCTGAAAAGCGGAATTTTCCGTAGTTGAGCCCATGGCAAATTCGTCCATGTTTGTTTTGCCCAGCATAACGGCTGATTCATCACCCAATTTTTTTGTAACAAACGCATCGTAGGGAGAAACAAAGTTTTCAAGCATTTTTGATGCACAGGACGTAATACTGCCCTTTGTGCAGATATTGTCTTTCATGCCGTAGGGTATGCCCGTAAGTGCAGTTCCCTTACCCACTGCCAACACTTTATCGGCATTTTCTGCCTGCATCAATGCAACATCTTTAGTAAGTCTTATATATGCCCCGATTTCACCGTCAACGGCATCAATCCTGTCAAAGTAAGCGTTTACAGCTTCAACGCTTGAAATTTCCCTGCCGTGAAGCTTTTGTGAAAGCTCTTTAAGGCTTAAATCCGTAATATTCATTCTTTACCCTCCCTATTCAAAGGTTTTGGGTACGGTCATATAGCCGTCCGCTTTGGTAGGAGCGTTCCCGAGAAGATTCTCACGGTCAGGCGGATTTGTAACCTCGTCAGCTCTGAAAACATTATTTATAGGCACAATGTGAGCCGTAATTTCAACCGAATCCGTATCAATTTCAGACAATTTGTCTGCAAAACCGATTATCGCACCAAGCTCCCTCTGCATAGACTCTTTTTCCTGCTCGGAAAGGCTGAGCTTAGCAAGGTTTGCAACCTTATCAACATTAATTTCAGCAAACATATTTATTTACCTTCTTTTAAAATTCTGTAAAAAAAGAAAAAAACTATCTCATTTTAAATATCAGTATTTTTATTATAACACAAATATCCTTTTTTTGCAAACTTCTTCATTAAAATCAAAAAAAGGATTCAAACAATAATTTAGCACACACTTTTCAAGCCTCCCTCGTTGAGGGAGGTGGCAATGCGTTAGCATTGACGGAGGGAGTTAAAGAGCTGAAAACTCAGCAGAATTGCCATTTTTAATACTCCCTCAGTCAGCTTCGCTGACAGCTCCCTCGGAGAGGGAG
>CAZBVV010000056.1:0-11385 GCA_964495345.1 uncultured Eubacteriales bacterium | reverse complement strand
TTCTCAATGCCTCAGGGCGGTATGGAGGCACTTCTTACAAAAGACCCCACAGAGGTTCTTGCATATCAGTATGACCTTGTATGTAACGGTATTGAGCTTGCATCGGGTGCTGTTCGTAACCACGATATCGACATTATGAAAAAAGCATTCGATATCGCAGGATACAGCGAAGATGAACTTAAAAAGCGTTTCAACGCATTGTATACGGCTTTCCAGTACGGTGCACCTCCTCACGCAGGTATGGCACCCGGTATTGACCGTATGGTAATGCTTCTTACCGATGAAGAAAAAATCCTTGATGTTATTGCATTCCCTCTTAACGGTAATGCACAGGATCTTCTTCTTGGTGCTCCCGGTGAAGTTACAAATCAGCAGCTTGAAGATGTACACCTTCTCGGCAGCGGCAGTGCACTTGCACAGCGTTCCGCCGCAACCTCATCATCAGGAAAGCAGTCACAGGGCAAGCGTTCCACATTTTCAAATGCTCAGCAGCTTAACCAGATTTCTCTTACGGAAGAGGAAGAAGCAGTTGTACAGAACATTTTTGCATCTATGAGTGCAAGTGAGCAGAAACTTCAATCCTGCCACACAGACGATGTTGAAGCTATGGTTCACGTTATGCCTATGACTAATGTATTGCGTGACGACGTACGCAACCAGCCTTTCACAAGAGAGAGCCTTCTTGAGGGAGCTCCCGAACGTAGTGAAGACAGCTGGCAAGTACCCAGACTTGTAAAGTGAGGTGTGCAGAATGGATAATTATGTAGTAAAAATGTGCGATAACGGTAATTTTGCCGTTGATGATACAATTCTTGTAAAAGATGTGCAGACTGCGGCAGGCTCTCGTATTCTCAAAGACTTTAAGCCTCTGTTCAGTGCAGAAGCAGTTGTAAGACTTGAAGAAAAAGGTTACAAAATTGCAGGTAAAACCAACGTAGGCGAGTTCGGACTTGACCTTGCAGGCGAATTTTCTTATTATGCAGAAAATGATGCGTCTGTCAAAGGTGCGGCGGCTTCACTTGTTGAAGAGGGAGCAGTTGAATTTGCTCTCGGTGTTGATATGAACGGTGCAACAAGACGTGCGGCGGCTCTTTCCGGTGTTGACTTTATAAAACCCACATACGGTACGGTTTCCCGTTACGGTATCGTTTCATGTGCCGCATCGGGTGAACAGCTTGGTGTGTATGCTAAAAACGCTGTAGGTATTAAAAATGTTATGTCTGTTATTGCAGGTCATGATGCCAAAGACGGCACAAGTCTTCCCGATGCAACTTATGAATATTCAGTTGATGCTGATGTAAAAGGCAAAAAAGTCTGTATCGTAAAAGAGCTTCTTGATAAAGCAGACGAGGCAACAAGGGCTAAAGTTAATGCTTATGCAGATGCACTTCGTTCAAAGGGCGTAACAGTTGATGAAATTTCCTGTGATTTATTTGAAATTGCAAACACAGCATGGCAGATTCTAATGTGTGCGGAAACCTGTAACAACGTTTCCCGTTATGATGGCGTAAAATACGGTCATCGTTCATCAACTTACAGAAATATTGATGAATTATACGTAAATACAAGAACAGAGGGCTTTAATTTCCTTACAAAGGCAGTTATCCTTTACGGCTCAGACGTTCTTTCAAAAAACCGTTATAAAGATTGCTACGACAAGTCTTTAAGAGTGCGCCGTGTGGTTGCAGAGGGTATGGCAAAGATTTTTGAGCAATACGATGCAGTTCTTACACCCGCTTGCGGTAAAACAGCTTACGAAGCATACGATATCCATGATGCGTTTGTAAAGGTTTTTGAAGAAAGCGTATTTACATCAGTTGCAAACCTTATCGGTATTCCCGCACTCGTAAGCGGCGGTGTTCAGCTTATGAGTAAGCATTTCGGAGAAAGCACACTTCTCTCACTTGCACACAGTGTTGAAAGGAAAGGTGAATAAATATGAATTATGAACTTGTCATCGGACTTGAAACTCATGTGGAGCTTAGCACCGAATCAAAAATATTCTGCTCTTGCGGCGGTCATTCAGCCGCAAAAGAGCCTAACGATTGCGTATGTCCCGCTTGCTCAGGTATGCCGGGTATGCTTCCCGTAATGAATAAGAGGGTAGTTGAGCTTGCAGTTACTGCAGGTCTTATGCTCAACTGCGAAATCAGTCGTTATACCACATTTGATAAGAAAAACTATTACTATCCCGATTTGCCCTGTGCATATCAGATTACACAGCTTAATCATCCTATCTGTACAAACGGCTGTGTTACATTAAAGACTTCTGCAGGAGCTCGTGATATCCGTATCAAGCAGATTCACATGGAAGAAGACGCAGGTAAGCTTGTTCACGGCGGTAATTCATCATTCGTTGATTTTAACCGTACAAGTGTTCCTCTTATTGAGATTGTTACTCAGCCCGATTTCCGTAGTGCAGAAGAAGTTGTAACATATCTTAACAAGCTCAAATCCATGTTCCGTTCAGGCGGCATCTCCGAGTGTGAAGAGGGTGCGATGCGTTGTGACGTTAACATTTCAGTTCGTCCCGAGGGCAGTACAGAGTTTGGTATTCGTACCGAAATCAAGAACATGAGTTCCTTTGAAGCTATTGAGCGTGCTATCCGTTATGAATCACAGCGTCATATTGATGCTCTTGAGTTTGAAACAGAGGAGCTTGTTCAGGAAACAAGACGTTTTGATGATGTAAGCGGTAAGACATTTGCTATGCGTAATAAAGAAACAGAGGCAGATTACCGTTATTTCCCCGATGCAAACTTAATGCCTATTATCATTGATGACGAATGGCTTGAAAAAATCAAAGCGGCAAAGCCCGTTGCTCTTGACGAAAAGGCAGAGGCATACCGTGAAGCAGGCATTTCCGAAAAGGAAATTGATATGCTTCTTTCAAGCAATAAAATCAGCGCTCTGCTTGATGATACCGTTGCTCTCGGTTGTAATACAAAGGATACTGCAGCATGGATTCTTACCGACTGTATGGGTATTCTTCGTAAAGCAGGTAAAACAATCAATGAGCTTGATGTTACAGCAGCAAATCTTTCAGTAGTCATTAAAATGGTTGCAGACGGTAAAATCAACCGTAACGCAGGTAAAAAGGTACTTATTGCCATGATTGAGGACGGAGCTGATCCCGTTGAATATTGCAAGGCTAACGGTCTTGATAAGCAGGTAGATTCTTCTGCAGTTGAAGGCATTGTTGATGCTGTTATAGCCGCAAATGCACAGGCTGTTGAGGATTACAAAAACGGCAAGGTTAAAGCTCTGCAGGCTCTTTTCGGTGCTTGTATGAAAGAGCTTAAAGGTGCAGGTGCCCCCACCGTTATCAAAAGTCTTCTTGAAGAAAAGCTTAAATAATTTATATACAAAAATTTTCCCGATGTCATGTGACATCGGGAAATTTCTTTAGAATAATATTCCTTTGAATTCATCAAGATTGTCGGGAGTAATAGGTCTTTCTCCTCTTTCAATTTCGTGAATCATCTGTGTAAGTTTTGTGTTAACAGGTGTTTCAACACCAAATTCAGCACCTTTTGATGCAATATAACCGTTAAATATGTCGATTTCTGTCAGTTCTCCTCTTTCAAGTGACTGTAATGTAGAGGGTTTTACATCAGCATATTTAATCTTTGCAACAAGCTTTACAATTAAACGGCAAATCGCATTGTAGGGAGCATTATCCATAAGCATAAGAAGTCTGTATTCAAGCAATTTTCCGTATTTCGGTACATTTATACCCATTGCCTTTGCAACACGCATTCCCTCACGGGTTATTGCAAGGAACAGCTTACCTGCTCTTGAATCATCTATAACTACACCTAAAGTTTTACCTGTGATACCTGCTGTTGCGTTGATGCAGGAATTTATAATAAGTTTTGAATATTGCTGACGGGTAATATTATCAGAAATAGTTGTAGGTAAAACAGTATCAAGCATTGTTTTAAGTTTATCAAGATTTTCAGGATGATAACCGTCGGGCATACCTATGTACATTTCACCAAGACTTGTCATTGTAACATCCGAAGGGCTGTTTCTTGTAGCACCGAAACCCAACATACAACCTACAGCTCTGTTTTTGCCCACAATCTCGGCAAGTTCTGCTGTGCAGATACCGTTCTGCATTCCCACAACAAGACTGTCATCTTTAAGATTCGGCAAAATCATCTTGGCGGTTTCTGCCATAGCGGAATACTTTGTTGCAATTATGCAGATATCAAATTTTTCATCACCCAATTCTTCAACAGAGCAATAACAGGGGAAATATTCATTGTGTTCGCCTTTTGCACCGTGAAGAGAAAGACCATTTTCTTTAATATTATTTTTTGTCTTTTCGCTGTGACAGAGAATGCTTACATCGAAACCTGCTTCTTTTGTAAGTACTGCAACAGTTCCGCCGATAGCACCGGCACCTATCAGAATAGTTTTCATATTTTATCCCTCGCAAAATTCTTTTTAATAATTATACATGATATTTTTCAGTTTATCAAGCATTATTTTGTTAACTTTTTTTCATAATGCAAATAATGTTGCATTTTCATTCTTATAGTAATATAATTAACAACAGAATTAATAATCGGAGGCAGAATTATGAAACACGGTATCTATTATGCATATTGGGAAAAGGAATGGGCGGCAGATTACGTTCCTTATGTTGAAAAGGTTGCAAAGCTTGGTTTTGACATTTTAGAAATCGGCGGAGCAGCGTTGCCCTCAATGACCGATGCACAGCTTAAAGAGCTTAAAAATGCCGCAGATGCAAACGGAATTGAAATTACAACAGGCTACGGTCCTGCACCTGCACATGATGTGGGCAATCCCGATACCCGTAACGGTGCAATCGAATGGTATAAGAAAATGTTTTACGGTATGGCACAGATAAACAGCCAAAAAATCGGCGGAGCTTTGTATTCACATTGGCCTATAGATTACAGTCAGCCTATCAACAAAGCAGAGGATTGGAAATATGCGGTTGAAGGTATGTGTATTCTCTCAGAGATTGCTATGCCTTACGGCATACAGCTCAATATGGAAAGTCTTAACCGCTTTGAGGGGTATCTTATCAATACCGCACAGGAATGTGTTGACTTTGTAAAACAGGTAAATTGCCCCAATGTATGGGTAATGCTTGATACATTTCATATGAATATTGAAGAAACCGATATTGCCGAGGCTATAAGAACAGCAGGCAATTTGCTCGGTCATTTCCATACGGGCGAATGTAACAGAATGGTTCCCGGCAGGGGCAGAATTCCGTGGAGAGAAATCGGT
This sequence comes from uncultured Eubacteriales bacterium, assembly GCA_964495345.1. Taxonomy (GTDB): domain Bacteria; phylum Bacillota; class Clostridia; order Oscillospirales; family Acutalibacteraceae; genus UBA1081. The sequence goes on along the minus strand of CAZBVV010000056.1, from coordinate 6,117 downwards.
GCTGCTCTTCGTGAAATCGGTTATAATAAAACAGTTGTTATGGAACCTTTTGTCAATACAGGCGGTCAGGTTGGCAGTGATATAAAAATCTGGCGTGAGCTTATCCCCGGTATTGATGCGGCTACACTTGATAAAGATGCGGCAGATGCTGTTGCATTCCAGCGATATATGTTTGACGGTAAAATGTAAAAAAGAGGCATTATAATGAACGATAAAAATAAAATTGAAGTCGTAGCTCTCGGTGAATTGCTGATTGACTTTACAATGGTTGATGCAGATGCTGACGGTTATCCCACATTGGCGGCACATCCGGGCGGTGCTCCTGCAAATTTTCTTGCAACGCTGTCAAAGCTGGGGGTAAAAACCGCCATGCTCGGCAAAGTGGGTGCAGATAAATTCGGCTGTATGCTTGCGGACACTCTCAATAAACACAATATTGATACAAGCGGACTTATTCATGATAAATCGGTATTTACAACTCTTGCATTTGTCACATTAAACAGCAAAGGAGACCGTGATTTTTCTTTTGCAAGAAAACCGGGAGCAGATACCTGTATCAGCTTTGATGAACTTGATTTATCTTTGATTGACAATGCAAAAGTATTTCATTTCGGCTCGTTATCGTTAACAGATGAACCGTCACGCACCTCTACGTATAAAGCGGTTGAATACGCAAAAAGTCAAGGTAAAATCATTTCTTATGACCCGAATTTAAGAAAACCTTTATGGAACGATTTATCACAGGCGAAAGAGCAGATTTTATGGGGACTTGAACAGGCAGATGTTATTAAAATCAGCGATGATGAGGTTGGATTTCTTTTCGGTCTTGAGCCTGAAGCAGGTGCTGAGTACATAATACATAACTACAATGCAAAGCTTGTTTTTGTAACCTGCGGTGACAAAGGCAGTTATTATAAAAATGCAGTTGTACAAGGTTTTATGCCAAGCCTTGAGAATATTGAAGTTGTTGATACCACAGGTGCAGGTGATGTTTTTGCTGGAAGTGTTGTTTACAAGCTGTTGCAGTATGGCAAATCTCCCGATACGCTCAATAATGCAGAGCTTGATGATATTGCAAAGTTTGCCTGTGTGAATGCAGGACTGTCAACTACAAAACAGGGCGGAATATCAGGTATACCTGACCTTGAGGATGTACACAAAGTATTAAAAGATAAAAATAGGTAAAAGTATATGAAGATAATTGCAAGTGATTATGACGGCACATTAAATCACGGCGGTATAAACGATAAAAAGCGTGACGCCATTAAAAAGTGGAGAAAAGCAGGTAATCTGTTCGGTCTTGTCAGCGGCAGAGGAGCGAAAGATGTTATAAGGATTCAAAAAAAAGATAATTTTGAATGTGATTTTCTCATCGGTTGTAACGGTGCAGTAATAATAAGTCCCGAGGGAAAAGTTTTGTACGAATCAAGATGTGACGGAGCAATGGCAAAACCTCTTTTGGTATACATTATGACACTCGGTTGTACATGGGCAAACGTGCAGACTGCATTTGATTGTATTGTTGACGAGGATGATAAGGAACGACTCCCTGATGAATTTACCCTTGCAACAATTCCCGAAATCCCTTATTTTAACCAGATAAGCACCTTTCTTCCCGATGAAGAAAAAGCCGCAACAGTAACGCTTAAAATTAAACAACAGTTCGGTGATTATCTTAATCCTTTGCAGAACGGAACGTGCATTGATATCGTTGCCGCCGATATGAATAAAGCAAAAGGCTTATATAAATTACTCGAATTTGTCGGTGCATCTTATGAGGATATGATAACCGTCGGCGATAATATCAATGATACCCATATGATAGCCGAGTTCCGTTCTTATGCCATGGAAAATGCCGTTCAATCCATCAAGGATATTGCAGATTACAAAATCAAGGGTATTGCCGAGCTTATAGAAAAAGAGTTACATATTTAAATGCAAAAAACACAGGGTTTGATTTCCCTGTGTTAATTTTATTTAAAATGAAAAATACTTCTCTCTCTGTTTTTTCATTCTTCCGTTGATAGCCTTTAAGATTCTTTCTGCATCTTCATCACCGCAGGCATAGTCTTTCATAAGTCTGCCTTCTTCAAAGGTTAATTCGTCGTGCAGAGGGAAAAACTCACGAAGCAGGAAACAGCCGTAACGCACAAATCTCAATTCCCCAACAAGACGCAGTTCTTTGCTGATTGAATCAACCGCAACAGAGTAATAATCCTTGATTGATGAAATAAGTCCTTCTCTTGTATTTTCGGGTGCAAAAACAATGGTAGATGCAACAAATCCCTTATCATTATGTACACATCCGTGGCTGTCCGTACTGCCTACAATGGGGTAGTGTCTGCCTTTTATTCTGTCCTCATAATATCTTACGGACTGATAACCGTTCTGTTCAAAATATGCTTCACCGCCAAGCACCTCAAAGGCATCAAAGGGCTGTGTTGCCATTATATGTTCAACCAACGTTTCCGGCACGTGAAATACGTTCTGTAACCAGTAGGGATGGCAGAAAATTCCCAATCCGTCAGCATTTTTTATATGATTGAAAATCCATACACAGGCGGCATAAGTAAATTTTTCAACACCGTCGGGAATGTCAAGTGTTTCGGCAAGCTGATTTACCTGTCTTTTGTATTCCTCAACACTTATAATTTCCGGGCATTCTCCGTCAAGTGAACGGTAGCACTTGTCTGCTCCAACATCATTATGATGGTCACCGGGCATAAGTGCGTTTACGCTGTATTTACCGCCGAAATTTACAATGTGAATGTCGTTGCCCTCAAGATGCACTTCTTCACCGGGTACAAGAGTATATTCCGTGGGTATATCCTTAAATGCATTCATCGCTTCAAGTGATGCATAATACACGTCGTGGTCGGTTATGGCAAGGAAGTCGTAACCGTTTTTTCTGTATTCTGCGGCAACTATCGCAGGTGCTTGTCTGCCGTCGGAACGACAGGTGTGCATATGCAGGTCACCTCTGAACGGGTATCTGCCTGCAAGGTCGGGTAAAACGGAGTAAACAGACAGTCTTACCAATCTTTTGCCGTCCTTGAGAATATCTACATAATGCTCCTGTTCATCTTTGTAAGTGTGACTGAATTTTAAACAGCCGTCAGCATCGGGAGTAACGACATATTCTGCCAGATTATTCCGTTCGGGGTATCTTTCAGCATTACCCTCGTTTAAAGCCCGAACATTTATTGTGTATTCACCTGTGAATTCAACGTGAGCTCCGAGAGGCTTGATTGTCACCTCAATTTTCCTGTCACAACGGAACACCTTTGGATAAATGTCGTAATTTGTCAATTCATATTTTATCATATATCCGTACCTCCTTTTTTACAAAAATATTTTACCATTACATTGGTGGACTGTCAATGCGTGTTTTTTCTTGATTTTGCATCTGATGTGATATATAATAATGGTAAGTTTTATGAAAGAGGTATATTTTATGCTTTGTGAAAGACTTGAATTAAAAAAGTATTTTGATTTTTTAGGCAATAATAATGCAAACCCTACAGTTGACATATATCTGCCTTACAATATGGTTGAAATGAACCGTCAGAATCAGAAAAGACCTTGCATGGTAATTTGCCCCGGCGGCGGATACGGTATGTGCTCCGAACGCGAATGGGAACCTATCGCACTCAATCTTTTGCCCGAGGGCTTTAATTGCTTTGTGGTCAGATACTCCTGTGCACCTCACCGTTTTCCCACACAGCTTCGTGAGGTTGCGGCTGTTATGGAGCTTATTTACAGCCATGCAGATGAATGGAATTGTGATACCTCAAAAATTGCAATAATGGGATTTTCGGCAGGGGGACATCTTGCGGCACATTACTCAACAATGTTCGACTGTAAAGAGGTAAGAGAGGTTTTTCCTCAAAGTAAATCTGTTAATGCTTCCGTGCTTTGCTATCCTGTCATTACAGCTTATTTTTGCAGTACACATCAGAGCAGTTTTCTCAATCTTCTGGGACACGCACCCGAAAATGAAGAAGAGATGGATTATTTTTCATGCAATAAGCAGGTTAAGGACAGCACTCCTCCCGCATTTCTTTGGCATACGGCAGAGGACAGCGTAGTGCCTGTTGTAAACAGTCTTATGTATGCTAACGCACTTATTGAACATAAAATCCCTGTTGAACTGCATATTTATCCCCACGGCGGGCACGGTTTATCTACCTGTGACAAACTCACTATTGATGATGTAACAGATGTGATTGCATACAACAGTATATGGATGGACAGCCTTAAACGCTGGCTTAAACTTACCTTTGAGTTGTGATAAAAATGAATGAGCTCAGTAAACTTTTTCTTAATTTAAATAACGGAGAAAATATCGCTCTTGAAAATAAAATATACCACGTAAGACAGGATGATTCCTTTGAGCTTAGGGGATATTTTTGCTCCAATACAGCCAAAAAGCACGAAAATCCCGACGGATTACGCAGAACAGCAATCTATCTTAAAGATAAAGAGAATATCACAATAGACGGCAACGGTGCAACTGTTCTCGTTCACGGCAAAATGACTCCTTTTCTTTTTGACAGATGCCGCAACGTCACCGTGAAAAATCTTAACGTTGATTACGCTTGTCCCACAATGGCTGAATTTACCGTTATTTCGAACGATAACGGCGTTTGCGTAATAAAAATTAATTCTGAATGTCTTTTCCGTATAGAGGGTAATGATTTGATATGGCAAGGTGAACCCGATTTAAAAGGCAAGCCCTATTGGGAGGACAGCTATACAGGCAATCGCAGACACATCAAAATTTTTGACCCGAAAACAGAAACTTGCCGTGATTTAAGAAGAGATGACCTTGCTTTTGATAAAATTGAAAAAATAGATAAAACCACCTTGTGTGTGCATCTTAAAAACAAAGCGGCAGATTTTCAGCCGGGATGTACATTCCAGACACGAAATATTGTCCGTGACCAGACAGGCAGCTTGTTTCAGCGTTGTAAAAATCTCCTTTTTGAAAACTTGCGTGTTAAATTCATGCACGGCTTGGGCATGGTCTCGCAGTTTTGTGAAAACGTTACTTATAAAAACTGCGATTTTACTCCGTCAGCAGGCAGAACTATAGCAAGCACGGCAGATTTTTTTCAGTTTTCGGGCTGTAAAGGCAATCTTGTTATAGATTCGTGTAAAGCGGCAGGTGCACAGGACGATTATGTTAACGTTCACGGCACTCATCTTAGAATCGTTGCAAAAAATGATAGCGAAAACAGCATTGTCGTTCGTTTTATGCATGATGAAAGCTGGGGATTTCAGGCTTTTGAAAAGGGTGATGAGCTTGAATTTATAAAATGGGACACCCTTATTCCGTATGCAAGTACTAAAGTAACCGATTACAAAAAACTCAACGATACGGATATCTTGCTGTATCTTGACAGACCGATTCCCGATATTGAGCTTGATAAAGATGTTGTTGAAAACGCAACCTGGACACCGAATCTTTACGTCAGTAACTGCAATTTCGGAATTACCTCAGGCAGAGGAATTCTTTGTACCACAAGGGGAGAGGTTATTATTGAAAATAATACTTTCCGCAATCTTTGGGGACCTGCATTGCTTATTGAGGATGATTGTAATTTTTGGTTCGAATCGGGATATACCAATAAAATTATTTTTCGCAATAACCGTATCACGGGCTGTGACTACGGAAATACATGGGAAACATCTCCCGTTATTCGTTATACTCCCAAAATTATGAATGAATCTTCAAAAGTCTTTGTCCACGGTAAGCTTATATTCACAGGTAACAAGGTTGAAAATTGTTATACAGGCACTCACTCTATATGGCTTGAATATCTGGAAAGTGCAGAAATTACAAATAACATTTTTGATGCTCCCTACAAAATACATACCCGTACGGTAGGAAATGTTACCGATGAAAATAACAGCATTCAAAATCTGTAGGTTTTCAGTTGCAAGCTTTTGGTTAATATGAAATTTCCCTCCGAGTATGCCCGGAGGGATGCTTTTATTCGTATTTCAGGAGTTTTTGACCGAGATCTGAGGATTCGGGTGCAATTCTGACAACACGGTTCTGCTGTGCATCATCCGTTAAGTAACCATATTTGTCAGTATCTGCTGTGTGCCATT
>CAZBVV010000055.1:7652-11463 GCA_964495345.1 uncultured Eubacteriales bacterium | reverse complement strand
ATCTGAATACTGCCGTCACCTGTCACATTGATTATATCCTGACTTGAATCGCAAATGCAAGCACCAATTGCTGCCGGTAAATCATATCCCATGGAAGCGATGGCAGAATTTATAATAAAACGCTGACCTTTTTTTATAACGTAACCGTGACTGCCCACAACACAGGCGGAGCCGTTACCCACAACGGTAATCTGCCCCTCGTTAAGCCTTGAGCTTAATTCTTTTATAAAGGCGTAAACATTGGCAGGTTCGCTCTGCTCATAATGTTTGGGAAGTACAACAGGATAGTCACGCTTCCAATTCTGACAACATTCAATCCAGCTGTCATGTCCGCCTATTTTTTCATCGCCCAACAGCTCGTCCATACGTTTAAGGAATGCTTTTGCATCGGCACATACGGGCATATCGGGATTTACGGTAGGCTTTTTAAGTTCTTCGGGGTCAACATCTATAACAATCTTTTTTGCCGCCCTTGCCCATGACTTATAGTTATAGCCAACCTGACGGATACTCAGTCTGCTGCCTACGGAAAAGAAAACATCGCTGTTCTGAACCGCAAAGTTACCTGGTCTGTCACCCATGATACCTGCCCTGCCTGTGTAGAGAGGATGCTCGTCTTCCATAAGGTCAATGCTGTCCCATCCCGTAACAACAGGAATGTTCAGTTTTTCTGCAACGCTTCTGAATTCGTCAAATGCGTTTGCTATTCTTATGCCGTTACCCGCATTGAATACAGGTCTTTCGGCATTCTTAATCATATCAATAATTTCAAAAAATACTTCATCATCGGGTAATCCGGGTAACGCTTCGTCACCCTCGCCGTCGTAAGGATAAAGGTCATCCGTATCAACAAAACTGCCCTGTATATCAAGAGGAATATCAAGCCAGCAAGGACCGGGTCTGCCCTGCTGTGCAAGTTTAAGTGCTTTTTCAAGACAGTAACGGATTTTATTTTTATCAATAACCATTTCGCTGTACTTCGTCATGCAGTCAACGGATTTGGTTATATCAAACTCCTGGTCACCCATAGCTCTTATACCAAGCCCGGACCAACGTGCTGTTGTATCGTAACGCACCTGACCTGAAATAATAAGCATTGGTATGGAATCGAGCCAACCGCCTACAACACCTGTTATGGCGTTTGTGCCTCCCGGACCTGTGGTAACAACGCAAGCAGCAATTTTATTGTGGATTCTTGCATAGCTCTCTGCAGCAATAGCACAAGCCTGCTCGTGGTGATTGTATACACAATGCATACCCTCCTGATGACCGAATGCATCGTTAAGATGCATAGCACCGCCGCCCGTTACGGTAAAAGCGGTGTCAATGCCGTGTTCAACAAGAAACTGTGATATATAATTTGAAACTTTTACTTTCATTTAGCTTCTACTGCCTCTATTATGGTTTTTGCCATATAGTCAATCATTTCGTCTGTCATTCCCGGATAAACGCCTACCCAGAATGTGTCGTTCATAATTCTGTCCGTATTTGTAAGCTCTCCTACAATTCTGTAGCCCTTACCGCTTGCTCTCATTTCATCAAAGCAAGGATGCTTTGTAAGGTTGCCTGCAAAGAGCATTCTTGTCTGCACGCCGTGTGATTCAACATAATTTACCACATCGAATCTGTTAACTCCCTCTTTACAGGTGATAAGGAAACCGAACCATGAGGGGTCTGCATTCTCTGCCGCAACGGGAAGAATAATCTTATCTGCAACAGGTGCAAGAGCCGCTTTAAGACGTGCAAAATTCTCTTTTCTTCTCTCAACGAATGTGGGGAATTTTTCAAGCTGTGCACAGCCTACAGCCGCCTGTAAATCGGTAGCTTTAAGGTTGTAGCCGAAATGTGAATATACATATTTATGGTCGTAGCCGAAAGGAAGCTCACCGTACTGACCGTCAAAACGGTGATTACAAAGGTTATCCTGACCTGATGCACAGGAACAATCTCTGCCCCAGTCACGGATTGAACGGCTGATTTTGCTAAGTAGCGGATTATCCGTATAAACTGCACCGCCCTCACCCATTGTCATATGGTGGGGAGGATAGAATGAGGAAGTACCGATGTCACCGATTGTGCCTGTAAACTTTGTTTCGCCATCAATCGTGTAGCGTGAACCTAAAGCATCGCAGTTGTCCTCAATAAGCCAGAGATTGTGTTTGTCGCAGAATGACTTGACTTCCTTCAAATCAAAGGGATTACCCAATGTATGAGCAATCATAACAGCCTTAGTTTTATCTGACAAAGCATCTTCAAGCTTTGTAACGTCAATATTGTACTGAGGAATTGTAACATCAACAAATACAGGCACGGCACCGTACTGAATAATGGGTGTAACCGTTGTGGGAAATCCTGCCGCAACGGTGATAACCTCATCACCGGGAAAAACTCTTCTGTCCTTGAGCAAGGGAGATGTAAGAGTCATAAATGCAAGCAGGTTTGCACTTGAACCGGAGTTCACAAGAGCACAGTATCTTACGCCTAAGTATTTTGCAAGCTCATGCTCAAACTTATCGGTGTATCTGCCCGATGTAAGCCAGAATTCAAGTGCACTGTCAACAAGATTTACGGCTTCGTTACTGTCATAAACTCTTGAAGCATAGGGAATTCGCTGTCCCTCAACAAAATCTTTGTTTACATTGTGATATTTATCGAAATATTCGGCGACAGCGGAAAGTATCGCCTGTTTATCCTGTTCCTGATTACTCAATTTGTTACATTCCTTTCGGGTTTATATATTAAAAAATTCTTTAATCTGTTTTTCCGTTATTTCGGGTACGTTACCCTCTGATGCGTAAACCTTTGTCCACTCAACTGTTTTTTCAACTGCTTTAACCGCCGACCATGTGGGTGCCCAGCCGAAGGTCTTTTTAAGCAGTGAGCAGTCAAGCTTTAAGAAATTTGCTTCGTGAGGACCGTCTTTTTTAAGACACTTATACGTCTGTCCGTCACCCCATGAGGTACAGAAGATTGTTGCAAGTTCACCTGTTGTAAGGCAGTCTGCTTCGTCCGGACCTACATTATAATAGCCTTGCAAGCTTTTTTCCTCATACTGTGCCGCCGCAATCATAAGATATGCGTTAAGCGGCTCTAAAACGTGCTGATAAGGTCTTGTTGAGTTTGGATTTCGCACTATGATAGGCTCATTTTTCATTGAAGCTCTTACACAGTCGGGAATAATGCGGTTATCAGCAAAATCACCGCCGCCGATAACATTACCTGCTCTTGCTGTTGAAACGGCAATATCTCTGCTGTCAAAAAATGATGCTTTATAGCTGTGAGTTACAAGCTCGGAGCATGATTTTGAGTTTGAATAAGGGTCATATCCGTCAAGAGGTTCGTTTTCACGGTAACCCCAGCACCATTCATTGTTTTTGTACACCTTATCCGTTGTAACATTGAGAACGGACTTAACCGACGGTGTAAGACGGACACATTCAAGCAGATTAACAGTACCCATAACATTAGTTTCATAAGTATACTTGGGTTGTTCATAGGATGTGATAACTATGGGCTGTGCCGCAAGATGAAAAACGATTTCAGGCTGAAACTCATCAAAAAGAGCTTTAAGAGAATCATAATCCCTTACGTCTGCAATAACGGATTTCATTTTGCCCTCAAGTCCTGCAATACTGAACAGATTGGGATTTGTGGGCGGTTCAAGGGAATAGCCGGCAACGTCTGCCCCTGCCATTACAAGAATTTTCGACATCCATGAGCCTTTAAATCCCGTATGACCTGTTATGAGAACTTTTTTACCTTTGTAAAAATCAAGATTCATAGTGATACCTTTCATTTAATGCATAATGCA
>CAZBVV010000055.1:0-7552 GCA_964495345.1 uncultured Eubacteriales bacterium | reverse complement strand
AATGCATAATGCATAATTATTTTGATTAAATTCAGATATGTACCTTAATTACGCATTACGAATTACGCATTACGAATTATTCTTACCATACTTTCCAGGGAGCTTTGTTCTCAGCCCAAAGCTTTTCAAGAAGATTCTTATCTCTTAATGTATCCATGCACTGCCAGAAGCCGTCATGAGGATATGCCATAAGCTCCCCTCTTCTTGCAGCCTCTTCAAGAGGATATTTCTCAAATACAGTGGAATCGCCCTCGATAAGGTCAATAATTTCTGGATTTAATACCATAAAGCCACCGTTGATAACACCGCCGTCCTGCTGTGTTTTTTCTCTGAACTGCTGAATACAGCCGTCCTCATTAATATCAAGAACGCCGAAACGGGCTGTAATCTTTATTGCGGTAAGAGTTGCCATTTTACCGTGTGCCTTGTGGAATTCAAGAAGCTTATTTATGTCAACATCCGAAACACCGTCACCGTATGTAAGGAAGAAAGGCTCGTCACCGATGTAATCCTTAACTCTCTTTACTCTGCCGCCTGTCATTGTATTAAGACCTGTATCAACAATAGTGACTTTCCATGGCTCGGAGAAATTTGTATGAACGGTCATTTCACCGTTGTTGGAAAAATCAAAGGTAATATCGCTTCTGTGAAGATAGTAGTCTGCAAAGAATTCCTTGATAACGTGCTGCTTGTAGCCTCCACAGATAACAAATTCATTAAAACCGTAGTGTGAATACTGCTTCATGATATGCCAGAGAATAGGCATATCTCCAATCTGAATCATAGGCTTGGGAATAAGGTGGCTTTCCTCACTTATTCTTGTACCGAAACCTCCTGCGAGAATTACAACTTTCATAGTTTACAGTCCTTTCCTGTATATGTTTTAATTTATTATATTGCTTACAATAGTTATACACACGGGTATTGCATAAACAACTGCACATACCGCCAGCATACCTGCAAAATAAATCTTTTCAAAAACCTTTAAAAATTTGTTTGAAGCATCGTTTTCAAAAGGCTTTTTCTTTTCGATAATGTAAATGGCAAGAATTATAAACACAGCGATAACCGTAATCACAGCACCGACTTTCATGCCGTAGGGCAGATATTTAAATTCTACAACATTTTCACCTTCGCTGAGTTTTACTGCCATAAATGAGCTCATGGCAATTTCAATATCGGCATCTTCACCGTTAACGGTACAAGTCCAACCCCTGTCGTATGTTACGGGAATGAATACATACGTACCGTCATTATCGGCAGTAACGGTGGCTGTAAGACTTTTTGCACCTGTGGTAACATCGGCATGGTTATCTTTATTCTTTTCACAAAGGTAACGGAGCTTTGTATAATCAAAATAACCTACCGTAACTTTAACATCACTGCCTACATTTTTAAGGGCATATATACCGATTTCGATATCTTCATCGGTTCTTACACCAAGGTCAATCAGCTCATTATGGAAATTGTTGGGGTAATTGTAATTTATATCAGCACCCAGATATGAAAGGTCTGCCTTTTTGCCGTTTATCATCACCATTACAGCACCTCTGTTAGCAGTGCTGTTTTCAATATCTACATGCAGATAAACGTGCTTTGTACCCTCAACGTGAACGGTCTGTTCAAAATCTTCAGAGCAATCAAGTGTAAATTCATCTGTTGTGCAGAGTTTGTCCGTATTGCCTGTAAGTGCGGTATAAAGCTGATTATTGGTAAGAAAAACATCGTTGTTTTCAACAATATCAATATCCATAAATTCCTGACCGACAATAAGCCCCACAGGTAAAGTCATATTGTTTTGGTAAAGATGGCTTTCGCCTATATCGTAAAGATACGTATATTCATATGAGTCAAGCTCATTTTCGCTGAAAGTATATTTTATGTTAAGGAGAGCATCTGAGAGAAGCGTACCGACGCTATCAAGAACTCTCGTATAAATCTGCGAATAGCCTAATGCTTCCATGGTTGAAGTCATATCCGAAGATACAAGATGTGTAAAGTTTGAAAGTGCCGGATATTCAAAAAACAACGGATAGTTGCTGTTAAGACGGATATCTGCATCCTTTATTCTTGAAAGATTATCGTTTTCAAGCTGTAAATCCTCTGCCATTTCCAATGAATCGGCAACGAAATCAAGACTGTACATACTTGACCTGTCACTTGTATCGGAGTTCGTACCGAAAGAAACATTTGCAAGAAGGCAAATTTCCGTAAGCAGTACACCGGATATCATCACGCATGACAGCTTCTTTGTGCCCATGAACATACAAAGCACATAAAATATTGCAAGCAAAACAAAAGCAATAAACATCCATTTATCGCAATCTTCAATTACAAGCTTATTGTATTTAAGACCCGATACGCTTGAAACCTGTTCATAAACTCTTGTAACAAGCAGATATATACCGCCTGCCGCACATCCGACTGCGGGCACTATAAGAGCGATAACACTCTTGCCCTTGATTGAGAACAGCATATCCTGCATATTCTGCAAAACAAAAGCCGCAACGCACACAAGCATGAATATGAGCATATACATATATCTTAACGGAAAACCTACATACGAGCCTAAATGCCATATAAGATTTACATTTTCACAGAATACGGGAATAACAAGAAGAAGTACGGAGAGACCGAAAAATGCACATTCTTTTTTATGATTCTTGAAATGAACACCGAGAATAACAAGAAATGCCAGAAAGATTGATGTTACCAACAGAACAATGGTGAGCTTTGTGGTAGAATACGTGGTATCCGTAAGGAAAATCTTTAAAATGGTGTCAAGAGTCGTTTCTTCACTCTTAATTTCGTATCTTGTGGATTGGAACATATAAAAGACCGTGGGAACATTTATCACGGCTGATGCCACAAGCGACAAAACCGATGTTACGCCGAAACGCACAATCATCATTTTTCGTGTATCCTTTGGCTGAATGAAAGCAAGGTATAAAAAGCCCACAAACAGCAAGAACATAAACACCATGTACGATATGTAAACGGATAAAAGAAGCGTATATGTCAGCACAAGAACATAGGGCATCCATTTGCCCGTTCTGAACATATGCAAAAGTGCTGCAATAAGAAACGGGAACATAAATGCGGCATCTATCCAACCCATATTTGTGTAATAGATAAGAATAAAAGCACTGAAAGCATAGGCAATACTTAAAGCAATCTGCCAATAGGGTTGAATCTTAAACTCTCTTCTCAGGAAAAACACCATTGAAAGAGCCGCCATAGTAATTTTAAAAATGATTAGGAACGGAATACCGCCAACAATACCGTCACGTGGACAAAGGAGTGTAAAAATAATTTCCCATGGTTTTAGAATGTAAAAGCCCGTGGTAAGCACCTGTGCACCTGCGGCTGTTTCCCAGTTAAGCAACAGGGATTTTTCAAAGCCGGAATGAAGATAATCCCAAAAATACGTGTAATTTGAAATTGTCTGCTGTACCATATCATCACAGACCGCACTGCCTGAACCGAAAGGATATATTCCGTTTATTGCGTATATCGTAAGAATAACGGCGATGCTGATAATTCCCGTTATTGCATAGGGCAAAACTTTAAATAAAGCTTCTCTTTTTTTGTTGTCTGCCAAAGGTATTCATCTCCGTAGTTTACAATTCAGTAACAATTTTTTAACAGTTTAGAACTATACAGATAAAGCATACCACAACATATTGTTTTAGTCAAGAATATTCCTTTTTTTTATTTATTATACGTTTTATTTCGGTTGTACTATTGATTTTGATGTCCGTTTATGGTAAATTTACTTTTATAAACACAAAAAAAGATACCTAAGGAGCATCTTTTATGAATAAAAAGATAACATCATCGGCGATTTTTACAATAGCATTATTCTCTTGCACAACGACCTGTTTTGCTGCAGATACGGTTGCAACAACAGCAAAATCATGGAGCAATTTTTTTGATTATCTGGCACTTTGTCCTATTGCAATAGTAATGGCGGCAATCAGCGTGCTTGCAGCTGCGGTGCTGATAATTTTCAGCAAACCTATTGCAAAAAAGCTTAATAATTCAACATCTACCCATATGATAAACGCATTTATAATATTTTTTGCAATATGCGGTATCGGCAGTTTTGTTATGGCATACCTGTCCGACGGTGTTACATTAGGTCATATGCTTCATAACGAAAACACAAGCACCGGTGCAACTCTCCATTTTTATGATTATCTTAACACGCTGCGTGATGCAGGGCAGAAAAATTTTATAGAAAGTGCAGAAAATTTCTCCCCTATGGCGTTATTCATATTCTACATAATCGCCCAATTCATGCCCACAAATCATATTTTTTCCTCGGGAATATTATCACTTATACAGATGACAAAAAACCAGACTTTTGTTTACTGTTATCTTATTATACTTATGATGCTTATAGTGCTTGTTTACAAAGCACACAGGCACGTTTTAAGACGCAATAACAGAAGATTTCTTAACGAAATCGTTGCATATCTGCTTATAATTTCATATCCTACTATCTACTGCATAAAATTGGGCAACATTGTAGGTCTGAGTTTTGCATTTTTAATGTTCTTTATTGCTTTCCGTGACAGCGAAAAGCGTTCAGTCCGTGAACTGTCACTTGTTGCATTGGCATTTTCCGCAGCAATCACTCCTTACACCCTGTTTTTTGTATTATTACTCATTTCAAAAGAAAAAAAATGCGTTCAGAATATAGCAAAGACGTTAATATATTGGGCAGTACTGTTTATTGCACCTGCATTCTTTACAGGCTTTGACAGTCTTGCCGTATATATTCAGAATCTGTTTGTAATCCCCATGCAGACAGATATTGAAAATATTGCAATTTCAAATATTTTAATGTTTATCGGGATTAATAACACCGTTGCACTTTATGTAATTTCAGCCGTATTCGAGCTTGTTGCACTTGCCTGTATATTCATTCTCCCCTCAACATGGCAGAAAGCGGCGGCGGCAGTTTACCTTATAATCAATCTTTGCCCATCTTATAACAATGCAATTTTGCTGCTTGTATTCGTTCCCTTTATACTGCTCATGGCTGAAAAAAGCCACAAAGCTACAGATTGGCTGTATTTCGCCTCATTCTCGGTACTTATCTCACCTGTGCCCGAGTGGTTTTGGTTTGACCGAGAGGACTTTAAATCAATGCTTGAGTGTCTTGGAATCAATACGGTACACAACGCAAACGAGCTTGCATCCCCCTTTGCAATACAGTTAATTTTTGTACTTATAGTTTGCCAGGCTGTCTCCACGCTTATCAAAAACAAAAAAACAACAAATACAAAGGCTGAATAAGACCAAGTCTATGATTTATCAACCCTATACACTTAAAAGGAGCTGTGTTTTACAGCTCCTTTAGTGTTTATATTTACCGCCGGATTCCTCTCCGTTTTTGTGACGCCAATGTTTGCGTTCTTTTTCAACGGATTGAGCCGTTTTTTCTGCCATGCCCTGCGATATTGCGGGGTATTTATTATCCGTGTTGGCTGTTGCCTGCACGTTACACCGTCCAAATCTGTTTACTGTCTGATAGCAGTTTTCAGGAGTGTTTTCATCGGTATCAAGGCTGGGATTTAAGGAATATCCCATATTATTTTTTTTATTTTTTTTACTCATAGCTTTTTCACCCGATTATATTTTTTCATGCGAATTACGGAATATACAATGGGAATAATTAAACAGAAAGCAAAAAAACTTAATATTAAAAAGGTTAAAAATTTACCAAATCTTAACATTTAAGCATTATTAATTAAGTATTATTAATCTGCTATAGGAGGAGTTTTATGGAACAATCAAACAAAGCAATAGGCAGACCCTATCCGGAAACCACAATGTACGGTGCTGTACTTGCAGCAGCTGAACGCAAACCGAAGTCTGTTGCTTACGACTTCCAAGGCAAAGAAACAAATTATACTCAGTTTATAAATAAAATCAACGATGCTGCGGCGGCATTTTATAATATAGGCATAAGAGAAAATGATGTTGTTACTATTTGTATGCCAAACACTCCCCAGGCGGTTGTTTGTCTTTATGCACTCAACAGAATCGGTGCAATAGCAAGCATGATACATCCGCTGTCATCACAGAAAAACATCACTTACTATCTTAACTATTCAAACAGCAAGATGATTCTTACACTTGACCTGTTTTACGAAAAAGTATTGTGTGCAGTAAAGGAAACAGGCAAAGACATAAAAATTATAACAGCGAGAATACAGGAAGAATTAAATCTTGTTAAAAAAATTGCTTACGTCGCCTTAAAGGGCAAGGATTATACAAAATTTCCTACCGAAAAAGACGGTTTGATATGGTCTCAATTTGTAAAAACAGGCAACAAATCAATACTTCCGCCTGTAAAATATGATAAAAATAAAACTGCGGTAATTCTTTACAGCGGCGGCACAAGCGGTACGCCAAAGGGCATAAAGCTTTCGGATTTCAGCTTTAACGCATTGGGATATCAGGTTGCAGACATCACAGGCTGTACTCTTGACGATAAGGTGTCTTTCCTGTCGGTTATGCCTATTTTTCACGGTTTCGGTTTAGGTATAGGCATTCATGCGGTTCTCGAAAACGGTGCAAAATGTATTCTGATTCCCCAATTTACCAAGGAAAGCTATGCAAAAGATGTTGTTAAGAAAAAGCCTAATTTCATAGCGGGCGTTCCCACTCTTTATGAAGGACTTTTAGAGGTTGATGTGTTCAAAAAAGCAGACCTGTCATTCCTTTACGGTGTATTTGCAGGCGGAGATGCACTAAGCCCCGAGCTTAAAAAGCGTTTTGACTGCTTCCTTAAAGAGCATAATGCAAACATTCAGATTCGAGAAGGCTACGGACTTACCGAATGTGTAACGGCAAGCTGTGTTACGCCCATTGATAAAGCAAAAGAAGGCAGCATAGGCGTACCTCTGCGTGATATGATTTACAAAATCGTTGAGCCGGGCACGTTTAACGAAATGCCTCTTGGTAAGGATGGCGAGATTATCATTACAGGTCCTACCCTTATGTTGGGGTATTTGGGACATGAAGAAGAAAACGCATCAACCCTGAGAAAAGATGAAAACGGCACCACATGGCTGTTTACTGCGGATATAGGCAGTATGGACGCTGACGGATTTGTATATTTCAAACAGAGAATGAAACGAATGATTATCTCCAGCGGTTATAATGTGTATCCGTCTCAGGTTGAAAAAGTGCTTGACAGTCATCCGGATATTGCATACTCCTGTACAATAGGTGTACAGGACCCATATAAAATACAAAAAATTCGTGCCTACGTTGTGCTTGATAAGGGCGTAAACGAATCCCCTGCCGAAAAGGATAAAATTATAAAATACTGCAAGGAATATCTTGATTTTTATTCAGTACCCAAAGAAATCATATTCAAAAAAGAGCTTCCGAAAACACTTGTAGGCAAGGTTGCTTACCACGAGCTTGAAAAGGAAGCTATGACGGAGGAATAACAGCAAAAAAACGATTGCGATGACCGGTAAACAATAATTTATTAATGCATAATGTATAATGCATAATTCATAATTGAGGA
>CAZBVV010000054.1:0-11637 GCA_964495345.1 uncultured Eubacteriales bacterium | reverse complement strand
AGTGCGGTGTTTTTGTGAAAAGGTGATTTTAATGAAAACCATCGGTTTTATCGGTTGCGGAAATATGGCACAGCCGATTATAAAACAATGTAAAGAAAAAAATGTTTTTGATAAAAAAAATATTTTTGTTTATGATATAGATGAGGTGAAGCTTGCTGAATTTTGCAAAAAATTGGGTATCAATGTTTCACCCGATGCAAATTTTATTGCAAAAAATTGCGATATTGTTGTTCTTGCCACAAAACCTCAGACTTTTCCCGAGCTGATACCCTCAATAAGTGAATCTCTTAAAGCAAATAATCCGCTTGTTGTTTCAATAGCCGCAGGCAAAACAACGGAATATATAAAGGAACTTACAGGCTTCAACGCAAAGGTTGCAAGGATATTCCCTAATCTTAATGCGACGGTAGGGGAGGCTGTTTCCGCTTACACAGGCAACAAAAATGTAAGTGAAGCTCAGCTTTCAAAGGTAGGTGAAATCTGCCGCTCCTACGGTGAAGCAAAACAGCTTCCGGAGAGTCTGTTTTCTGTTTTCGGTGTATTGGGGGGATGTGTTCCCGCTTATGCGTTTATGTTTATCGGAGCACTTGCAAAAGCAGGTGTTGCAGACGGACTGGACGAGGAAACTGCCCGCGATACCGCCATACAGGCAGTTCTCGGCAGTGCAAAGCTCTTAAAAGAATGCGGCGGAGATATTGACGGCTGGGTTAATAAGGTCTGTTCTCCCGGCGGAACTACAATCGAGGGAGTTACATCCCTTAATGACAGCCATCTTGATGATATCGTAAAAACTGCATTCCATAAATCCTATACAAAAGACATTTTATTATCCAAGTAAAACAGTATTTAACATTTAATGAAAAATGTGTCATTATGTCGTTTGTTTGTACAATATGACCAATAAGAAAATATCGAAAAATGCTTTTTAAGTTGATATTTTTTGAAAATTATGCTTGACTTATGCATGGTCATAGTATATAATAACAATGTATTTTGGGTGCGAACCCCGTATTATTACGGTATAATGAGTCTCAAGGCTCTTTATATAAGAAAAATTTTTTAAAGGAAGGTTCTAAAAATGAAACTTGCAAAGAAAATGCTCGCATGTGCAATGGCACTTGCAATGGTTGCAGCTCTTGCTCTTACAGCTTTCGCTGCTCCCGAAATTACAATGGACTCCGCTTCTGCAAAAGTAGGCGAAGAAGTTACAATCACAGTAGCTGCTAAAGACATCGTTGGTGTTGTTGCAGCTGGCGACCTTGTCTTCACATATGATGCTGAAGCACTTGAGTTTGTAAAGGTTAAGAAGGCTTATGATGAGTTTGACTTGACAGCTCAGGGCAACCCCGAAGCTGGTAAGGTTACATTCTCATTTGCATTTGCTGAAGCTGCAACTGAAGATGTTGCTTTGTGTACAATCACATTCAAAGTTCTTAAGGCTGGTGCTTCTGCAGTTACAATGGAACTCAAGTCATTGAGCGATCCTAACGAAAACAGTGTTGAGCTTGCAAAGTTACCCTCAGCTACTGTAACAGGTCTTGAAGAGACAACAGCTGCTCCCACAACAATTGCTCCTACAACAGCTGCTCCCACAACAGCTGCTCCCGTAGAAGATGAGTCTGCTCCTGTTTCAACAACAGCTGCTGACAAAATCCCCCAGACAGGTGATGTAGGCGTTGCTGCTATCGCAGGCGTTATGGCTCTTGCAGCAGTTGCATTCGTAGCAACAAGAAAAAAGGACGCTGAATAATTCAGTTCGCTCTTAGCATTTCGCATTTAATTGCAAATTAAGTTTATCGGGCTTGGCATTTCGGTGTCGAGCCCTTAAACATTTTATCGGGATTCGCTTATTTGAATCCCGATTTATTTTTTTCTACTCTCGCTTATGACATTTTTTTCAGTATTACAGGAGTATAATTCTAATCAAAGGCGGTGGTAGATTGAAACAGGTAATTTACATAGATGTTTTAGTGTTTCTTAATACGGCAATAACTTTCCTTCTGTTGCTTGCCACATCAAAAATTATAAAACTTACTCCATCTGCCGGGCGGTATGTTATAGGCTCATTATTGGGCGGTGCATCGTCACTTATTATTTTTGCACCCGATATGGGGTTGATTCTCTCACTAATCACAAAGTTGCTGTTTTCATTAATTATTGTATCAGCGGTGTACAATCCGAGAAAACCTAAATCACTTTTTAAGCAAACAGGCTATTTTTTCGTCGTGAGTTTTATTTTTGCGGGCATTATGATTTGTATATCATCCTTGCCGGGCATTTCAATAATTAGTTATAACAACGGCGTTGCATATATAGATTTGTCAATGTTTTCGCTCATTTGTGCATCGGTAATATGTTATGTTGTAACGACAATTCTAAACAGAATTACAGGATATTCAAATGACGGTGAAATTTTGTATAATATAAAAATCAAGAATGACGGAAGGTCAGTTTCTATGTCAGCTGTACTTGATACGGGGAACAGCTTGGCAGACCCTTTTACGGGAGAAAGTCTTATTGTTGCATCTGTGCAGGATGTGGAACAACTGTTGACTGACGATATCAAAAGCTATTTAACAGGTAATTTGGATAGGTGCGGTAAACTTCGTCTTGCACCGTGTTCTACAGTCAGCGGGGAGTCTTTACTGCCTGTTTTTAAAGCTGATGAGGTGCAGATTATCGGCAACGGACAGAGTGTTTTGTTGCATAATGTATCAATCGCGGTATGTTCTGCGGATATTGATAACATCATACTGCCCTCAAATATTTTAGATAATTGCAAAAGGAGAAAAAAGCATGAAACGGTTTACAGTTGATACATTAAAAAGTTTATTTGTAAAACTCAGACTAAAGTTGTTTGTTAAAAACATTTTTTACATAAGCGGACCTCAAACACTTCCGCCGCCCCTGTCCAAGGAAGAAGAGGAGGATTGTCTTAAGCTTTTGTTGCACGATGATAAAAATGCCAAAGAAAAATTAATTACGCACAATCTCAGACTTGTGGTTTATATCGCAAAAAAATTTGAAAATACAGGTGTCTGCGTTGATGATCTCGCATCAATCGGAACAATAGGACTTATAAAGGCAATCAACACTTTTTGCCCGGAAAAAAATATAAAGCTGGCAACATACGCCAGCCGATGTATTGAAAATGAAATATTGATGTATCTCAGAAAAGCCGGCAACAGGAAAGTGGAGCTGTCTTTTGACGAGCCGCTGAATGTGGATCATGACGGTAATGAGCTGTTGCTGTCGGATGTGCTTACGGAACAGGATAGTGTTATTGACAGTTCAATAGAGAGTGAGGAGGAAAAAAGCTTTCTGCATACAGTTGTGGGCAGGTTGAGTGAAAGAGAACGAATGATAATTAATATGCGATTCGGGATAGATGGCGGTGAGGAACATACCCAAAAGGAAGTTGCAGATTTGATGGGCATTTCACAAAGCTATATTTCAAGACTTGAAAAAAGAATACTTGCAAAATTAAAAAAGGAAATGGAGGCGGTGCAGTAAATTTAACTACACTGAACAGTCGGGAATTGATAAGGCTCTTTTCGTCATTACTCATTTTATCGGTAAGGTGATTATTTTAATTGACTAAAAAGTATGACGGCAGGAATAAATCTGCCGCCATTTTGTCTTTAGTTCCATATGATTGTCATTGTAAGTCCTAAACGCTGATAGTTAACACCCTCAATGAAATTTAAATCAAGTATTGCTTCTTCAAGGGCGTTCGCCATTTCCAAATTGTCCATAAAGAATGTTGCGTGTAATGTAAGTTCTTCAGGGGAAATCATATCAAACAGCTTAAAACCTGTAAGCCACCAATGAGGTTCGGGACCGCGTGTCATGTACAGTTCATCGCCTCGGTACATAGCAAATGACATTGTAATTTTATTGTCATCATCTGCACAAGCATAAAAGTCAACATCCGTGCCCTCTTTTTTGTAGTAAATGCCGATTTCAGCACCCGTTGTGATGCCGTATCTTCCTTTCCATATCTGAATCATCCAATCGTATTTGTTGTAGTTGAATTTAAGACGCATTGTATCGTAATACATTCCGAAGAATGCCGCACCTGCATCATAGTAGGCAGTATAGCCTAAATTACGCTGGAATGATTCACTTTCCGAATAGAATATACCTTGCTGACTGTCATATCTGAAACCTGCCGCAAGAACGACCTCACCCACTGTCTTTGCAACACCTGTAAGTCCTGAAAGGGAGTTGTCGTCGGTTATTGTTCCGTCGGTAACAACATGGAAAAACGGTTTTGAAACAGTCGGAGCCTGTGTTGTGACCTCAACTTTAGTTGTATATGTTTCAGCCTCTGCAAGGAACTGTTCTACATAGCTCTCCGCTTCGGAAATGGTGGTTGTTTCGGGAACAGTTGTGGTTTCTGTGATTTTTTTGGTTGTGGTTTCCGGCGTGTATAAGGTTGTCAACGCCGGAGCTTTTGTGAAATCTTCAACTGAACCTGTGTTTGATGCGGCGGTTTCTTTTTCGGGAACTACAACGAGGTAAACAGCAAGTGCTGCACCAATCAGCACTAAAGCAGCAATAACAGAAAATATTGCTGTCTTTTTCTTTCCCGATTTCATTCTTTTCACTTCCGTTTTTAATTATTCGTAATTATTAACCTCGGCAGGGAACTGTTCTTCTGTAAAGCCGAGAGTGTATGCAATTCTCTGAGGAATTTCATAATTATTGATCGTTTCGCCGTCTGCAACGAAATTGTCGGAGCCGTAAGCAAGAATATATACATCTGCTCCTGAATGACCACTCTGTGTGAATGAATATGTACCGTCGTCATTAGTGATAATTCCGCCTGTTTCATGGTCTGCTGTGATAACAACAAGGGTTTCGCCATCAGCTTCTGCATATTCGAGGACAGCAGCGATTGTTCTGTCGAACTCTTCAAGAGCTTCTGTCATTCCCGCATCGTTATTATTGTGTGAATGTTTGTCGATATGAGCACCCTCAACCATAAGAAAGAAGCCTTCGTCTGTATCGTCAAGCAGGTCAATAGCTTTCATTGTCATCTGCTCAAGATTGGGAGTATTTTCGTCTGACTGCTCAAGTGTCCAGAGATTGTTTGTAAACTGAGCAAAGCTTCTGCTGCCCTCTTCAAGAGCCATCATTTCGTCGTATGTTGTAACGTATGTAAAGCCGTTTTCCTCTGCAGCACTTTGTGTAACATAGCCGTTTGCACTACCCCATATAAGGTCAGCATCACTTTTGAGCTGGTCAAGTGAGATTCCTTCTGTCTTATCTCTGTCGGATTCGTGGGCAGAGAATGAAGCGGGAGTTGCACCGGATGTAGCATCAGTTGTAACAACACCTGTCATCATTCCGTTTTCTGCACAAAGCTCTCTGATGTTCTTGGGGTGTGAGAATGCATCAATAGGATCAAAAAGATAAACACCGATTGCTCCGTTGTAAGTTCTTACGCCTGTTGCAAGAGCAGTACCGCTTGCGGCAGAGTCGGTAACAAGGCTTGAAAGTGAGCGTGTTCTTGAATATGCTGTATACTCAAAAGTATCCATTACAAGAGTAATGTTTCTTTCCTGTTTTGCTTTTTCAAGATGAAGCTGCCCCATACCGTCACCGATAAGGTAAATAACATTCTTGACATTTTCGTTAACATATTCGGCAGGATCAACAGTTGATGTTTCAACAATAAGACCGAGTGATGAATTGAATGCCATAACTACTGACATAAGTACAACGGCAACCTTTGCCCATACTGCACCCAATGAAGCTAAAAGTGATGATAACATAATAGCACCTCATTAAAAAATTTATTATTTATATAATACCATACAGCGATTAAGAAAATCAAGTATATACGGTATATATTTTGCTGTGATTTTACAGAACGGATAAGTCAAGTTCGCTGAACTGTCTGATAAACGGTGTAAACTGTGAAAGAATCGCTTGAACTCCGCCTTCAATATTACTTTCAATGTTGAAAGGGAGTATGGGGTCGTGAACGCTCAGTCGCAGAAGCATCCAGCCGTTTCCGTGATTTTGGTCAAGTGAAATTCTTATACCCTCATAATTATCGGGAGCAACCGTCCAACCCTGTTGTGTTTTTGCATATTCAAAAAGTTGAGCGATAACATTTTCACCGTATGATTTAAAATCATCTGCAAGAATTTTGAATCGAAGCTCTTTTTCTTCGCAAGGTTCTTTAAGGTCTGCGATAAGCTCCTTTAGTGTTTTTCCCTCTTTGCGTAATTTTGCAAGCAGAATTATTATTTTCGTTATAAGATATGCTCCGTCATCCAGAAAATAATTTTCTTTGAGTGCGGCATGACCTGAGGTTTCTATCGCAAGGGGAGTGCAGATACCCGCATTTTCAAGTCTTATGGCTTCATTTATAACATTTTTGTATCCGCGTTTAAATCGGTGATGCTTACCGCCCAGATGATTTTCAATAAAATCATGCAGACCGTCACTCGTTACTGAGTCCGTAACGATAGTTGCACCCGGATTGTCTTGGAGTGCGATTACCGATGCAAGAGCAACAAGCTTATTTCTGTTGATTTCTTTGCCGGATGCGTCAACACAGGCGGCTCTGTCAACATCGGTATCAAAAATTACTCCTAAATCTGCGTTTGATACAACGACTGCATCTGAAATAAATTTCATCGCAACCTTATTTTCGGGATTTGGTGTGTGGTTTGGGAACATTCCGTCAGGTTCAAGGAACAGCGAGCCTGTTATATCTGCACCAAGCTCCTTTAAAACCTTTTCGGCATAAAATCCGCCTGCTCCGTTGCCCGCATCGGTTACAATGTGAAAGCCTGCAAGGGGCTTATCGTAAATTTCAGCATTAACGCCGTCGCAAATCATTTTTCTGAGCATAGCGGAATATTCACTCATAAAATCTGTGGGAATACCTTTTTGGTTTGGGATAATATCCGAAACATCCGTATTGTCGGCAATCGTAAGAATTTCAGCTATTTCGCTTCCCTCAAAACCGCCGTCTTTTGTAAAAAATTTAAGTCCGTTTTTGTCGTATGGATGATGACTTGCCGTTATCTGAACCGAAGCCGTACAACCGAGAGTTACGGTTGTCATAAACATTGACGGCGTTGATGAAAGTGAGCAATCAAGAACTTTTACATTTTTTGTACGCAATACATCTATTACCGCGTTTTTGATTCGTTCTGCCGATACTCTTGAATCATGCCCTACTGCTATACACATCTGTGACGGTTCGAGCCCTGATTTTTTTTGCATAAAAATAAGAAATGCGGCGGTAATTTTTTTAATGTTTTCATCTGTGAGGTCTGTATTTTCGCCAACGGCCGTACCTCTTATATCTGTTCCGCTTTTTAATTTCAGTAATGACATTTCTATCACTCCAATGGTTCAATATATACTGCATTATCTTCGGGGATGACAGTAGTAGGTTCTTCTGTTGTTGTTTCTGTCGTATCTGCTTGTGTTGTTTCCGTTGTCTGTTGTGCAGTTGTGGCTTCGGTAGTGGTTTCTGCCTCGGTGGTAGTTTCAGCTTCGGTAGTGGTTTCCGCCTCAGTAGTTGTTTCCTCTTCGGTGGTGGTTTCTTCCGTTGTAGATTCGGTGACTGTTTCGGTGGTGGTTTCTGCTTGAGTTGTGGTTTCTATATCCTCTACGATTCCCGTGTCATTTTTGTTCTGATTGTGATTTTGTATTGCAAGTACAACGGCAACAGTACCTGCTATAATAACGATAATTGCAATAATTGCCGTTAAAACTTTGACGGCAGGTGACATCTCCTTTTTTGTCTGTGTTACGGTGGCGTATTTTGTTGCCCTATAATTACTGTTTTTTTCGTTTTCAGCATCATATTCATCATCCGTAAAATTTTCCGTATCGGTATTGAGCCTTTTGATGCAGTTGATTCCCGTTCTTGCCGTAACACTTGATGCAATATCTTTCGGGATAACAATGCTTTCCGCCATGGTGGAAAGCACGTCTGCAAAGAATGTTACCATGCCGTGCACATCGTAGCCGATGCCCGTGTATTTATGTTCTTCAGTTTTTAGCCTGATTCTTGCTTTGTAAAGTCTGTTTTTGTATGCCGCAAGGGAAATCTGTTCGATTTTTGTAATTTCTTCACCCTCGAAACCGCAAAAATAATGGAGAATTGCTACGTTGCGTATTTTTTGAGGCATTTCGGAAAGAATTGAGTCTGCGGTCTGCATAATTTCAACGCTTACATCTATGCCGTCGGGATAATTGAGCATATCGTCATAATCCTGAGTAATGAGAATGTCGATTTTATCACCCTCAGGTGAGTTTGAATCAATATAATCGCTGTAAACTTCAGGCCTGTTGTTGATTAAATAACGCCTACAATGATTAAAAACCGCCGTGTACAGCCATTTTTCAAATGTTGAGGCACTTGGAAGATTCGACATCTGTAAGTATGCGTATGCAAATATGTCAACGGTCATTGTTTTTGCTTCTGTTATGTTTTTAAGCAGTTTGCAACAAAGAAAATAAACTTTCTTTTCGTACATATCAAAAATATCTGCAAATGCATCTCTTGAGCCGTTTTTTATGCCTGAGAGAAGCATGGAAAGTTTTCTGTATTCATCACTTGTCATGTAATCAACCTCCGATTTTATATTATATTACATTTAAGGGGGAAATTCAATAGAAATCGTGAACAATATACTGTGGCTGTGTGATTAGTACATAATATTTTAAGATTTTCTATTGCAAAAAAGTACAAAATAGATTACAATATTGTTGTCGTAAATTTTGTAAAGGAGGAAACAAGTTGGCTGAAGCACAAACTACGGCTGTTGGTAAACAGCTTGAACAACAAAATAAATTCTATCTTTCTCCAAAAGAAATGGCATCTTATATACTTTCCGGTGTGGGAGATAAAAACTGGGAGACTTTCAGCGGCAGTAATTCGGACTTTTATTACAGAACCATTGTAGGTGCAGAAGCCGCAACTCTGAGTACGGCGAGTGTTATATGTACCTTTGCTGACACGTTTGACAATGCAATTTCAGGCCCTATTCTTGACAGAACAAGAACACGCTGGGGCAGAGTAAGACCTTATCTGCTGCTCACTCTTCCTTTATGGCTTATTGCAAACATGACCCCATGGATGCTTCCGACGGGTATGTCACAGTTTGTGTATCTTATTATTTTTGCAGTTCTTTACTATATAGGTTCAATTGCAAACTCATTTTACAATCCTGCATATTCTGCTTTGCTTTACAATCTTACTCCCAATGTTAACGAGAGAAACCGTCTTATTGCGGCGGATACATATGTTGATCTTTTCGGTGTATGGATTCCGTCACTTTTTCCGTTCTTTATTGACTTTTTGCCGGAATCTGTTTCAAGACGTGCAATATACGTGGGCGGTGCATTATTCTTTATTGCACTTGTGGTAATTTTCAGAACATTCGGATTCTTCTCTCTGCGTGAAAGAGTGCCGCTGGCATCAAGACAGGATATGAGTCAGGTCAGCGTATGGCAATCCGTAAAAATGGTGGCGAAGTGTCAGCCTATGTGGATTTTACTGCTTAAAGGCTTTTTTGAAATCGGCAGAGGTATCAGCTCCCGTGTGCAGAACGACTTTTGGCTCAACTGTTTCGGTAAGGTTTCTTACAGCACCATAACAAGTTTGTTTACTGGGCTTCCCAGCTATTTCGTTTTGCCTCTCGCTCCTAAGCTTACGAAGAAAATGGGACTTAAAAATCTTGCATCACTGAGCTATGCCATTTGTGGTGTTACATATATCGTGATGTGGTTTATTGGTTATAATCCTTTCGGTGACGACCACCTTGTGCTCAATCTTATCTATATGACAATCGGTCTTACCGTTGCAGGTTCATTCAACAGTGTGCAGAGATACTGCACAACTGCTCTTACGGGCGATATGTACGATTATGTTGAATGGAAAACAGGTATTCGTAACGAGGGTATTATGAGTGCGGCTATGGGATATGTAAATCTTATCGTAAATCAGGTTTCAACACTTCTCAGCGGCGGACTTATTACCGTTCTCGGTGTTAAATCAAAATATATGGGCGGAAAACTTGTGCGACAGACTGACCCTGTAATGCTTAAAAATATCTGGACGCTTTTTGCGTTGCTTATCGGCATCGGCAGATTGATTGAAGCAATAATTCTCTTATTTTTTAAAGTTCACGGCAAAACGAGGGAACAAATGATGCATGACCTTGCTGTTTCACGAGCTGCAAAAGTGGTTGATACAGGTGAAAATGGGGATGATAGTCAATAAATTCTTCTGCTGCTATTGACAATTATTTTTAACTGATATATAATGTTATTGTATATAATTGTAATTTTCTCAAGGAGGAATAATTAATGAATAAGATGAAAAAAACTATCTCTGTTCTTCTTGCAGTGATTATGTCATTCGGTATTCTTTCTGTTGTTGCTTTTGCTGCAGATGATACTGTATATTATGACGTAACATTTGCAGATCTGCCCTATGATATTGCACCTTTCAGAGATGACTATGTTGCAGATTATATGGGTTATGAGTACGGTGTTGATTATTGGTTTGTTGTTACAAACAATGAGGACAGCACATTTATCATTGACGGCGAGGAACATCAGGCTGCAGCCGGTACTACAACAGAAATCAAGGGTGCTCCCTCAAGCGTTAAAGTTAAAGCGGGTACAACACTTGAATTTACCGTTGCTATTGCAGATTACATTGAGCCTCAGACAGTAAGAGTTATTACTTTTGCTACAGGTACAACAGCAGATGAACTCACAGATCTTGATCCTCTCTCAACAGATACAGCTCTTCCCGGTGAACCTTACGAACAGTATTATGTTGCAAAGAGCAGTGCAGGTACATACGGTATCAAACCTGACAAGGATCTTACCGTTTGTGTTTCCGAGTATCATCTTTACAACGACTGTTTCCTTTATGAATTCCCCACATCTGATTACTATACAGTAAACAGAGTTATTTATCGTGGTGCAGACCTTTCAGAAACTTCAATCAAGAATCGTGCATCATATGAATCAGTAGAATGGGGCAATACAAAGGTTATTTATGAAAATGAAACCCTTTACTTTGAGGTAAGACTTGATCTCGATTCGGAATATGACCTTCATTATGATACATATGAAGTTTATTACATTGTTGATGAGCTTGGTGCACTCGTCGGAGAGTTAAGCGGTACAGAGAAGGTTTATCTTGAACCTATCTATACATATGAGGATGCTGATACCAACGAGTGGGTAGATGTTTACGCAATTGAAAATATAGATCCCGATACTACAATCAAAATCACAAATACTGTAACTTATACAGTATCTATGCTTGCTGAACTTCTTAGTGATTTCAGTCTTGATTCACTTGGTGAACTTGACCTCAGCTCCATAGATATGTCTCCCATGCTTGAGCTCCTTCTCAGACTTCTTAACCTTATTGTAAAGATGCTTAATGCATTCGGTTTGAATATAAGTATTGCTGATTTGATTGGCTGATAACGCATTTTTCTTTGCAAGGCGATTATTTAATAAAAGAAACACAGGCAGGAAAGTTTCTGCCTGTGTTTCATTTGTGCCTGCTTTATATAAAGATAAACAATAATTTAGTGGCGGGTTGAAATGATAATCGTAGGGAGCGACGCCCTC
>CAZBVV010000053.1:0-11698 GCA_964495345.1 uncultured Eubacteriales bacterium | reverse complement strand
TGCTGTTAAATGTTCCGGTAAGAGTACCCTTGGGGCCTTTGGCTGTAACTGTGCTGCCGTCAATAGCAACATCTACGCCTGCCGGAACTGTAATGGGCTTTCTGCCTATACGTGACATTCCGTTATGCCTCCTTACCAGATATATGCAAGAACTTCGCCGCCAACATTAGCTTTACGAGCGTCCTTGTCTGTCATAATACCCTTGTTTGTTGAAATGATTGCGATACCGAGGCCTTTGATAACCTTGGGCATATTTTCAACATCTGTGTATATACGCAGGCCGGGCTTGGAAACTCTGCGTATACCCATAATAGCGGGAGCTTTATTGGGACCGTACTTGAGAGCAATTTCGATCATGCCCTGCTTGCCGTCCTCAATTACCTTATAGCTCTTTACGTAACCTTCATCAACGAGAATCTGAGCAATAGCCTTCTTAACGTTTGATGCAGGAACTGACACTGATTCATGCTTTGCGGAGACAGCGTTTCTTATTCTCGTGAGCATATCAGCGATTGAATCGGTAATCTGCATTGCGTTGTCCTCCTTACCAGCTTGCTTTCTTTACTCCGGGGATCTGACCTGCGTGAGCCAGTTCTCTGAAGCATACACGACATACACCATATTTACGCAAATAAGCGTGGGGTCTGCCGCAAATTTTACATCTGTTATGCTGTCTTGTTGAATACTTGGCAGGAGCAGCTGCTCTTACCTTCTGTGATGTTTTTGCCATTCAAAACCCCTCCTTACTTTGCAAACGGAGCGCCCATAAGAGTGAGTAACTCACGAGCTTCTTCGTCTGTCTTTGCTGTGGTGATCATACAAATGTCCATACCACGGACTTTGTCAATCTTATCATAGTCAATCTCGGGGAAGATAAGCTGCTCTTTGATACCCATTGAGTAGTTACCTCTGCCGTCGAATGAGTTAGGATTGATACCTCTGAAGTCACGAACTCTGGGAAGTGCAAGATTGAAGAATCTGTCAAGGAATTCATACATCTTGTCGCCTCTGAGTGTAACCTTAACGCCGTTGGGCATACCTTCACGAAGCTTGAAGTTTGCAACTGACTTTTTAGCCTTACAAACAACGGGCTTCTGACCTGTAATGAGGCCAAGGTCACGGATAACAGCGTCGATAACTTTAGCATTATCTTTTGCTTCGCCGCAGCCTACGTTGATAACGATTTTATCAATCTTAGGAATCTGCATAACGCTCTTGTAGCCGAATTTTGACATAAGTGCGGGAGCAACTTCTGCTTTGTACATATCTTTAAGTCTTGCCATTGTTCTGCTCCTCCTTATTCAAACTTAGCACCGCAATCGGCTTTCTTACAAACGCGAACTTTGTTGCCCTTTTCGTCGATCATATGACCAACTCTTGTGGGTCTGCCGCATTTGGGGCATACGAGCTGAACCTTATCTGCATAGAGAGCACTCTCTGCCTTGATGATTCCGCCTGCTTCGCCCATCTTACGGGGCTTAACATGCTTTGAAACAATGTTAACGCCTTCAACAATTACTTTACCTTCGGAAGGGCTGACCTGCAGAACTTTACCCTGCTTGCCGCGATCCTTACCGTTGATAACTACGACCTTATCACCGGTCTTAACATGAACTTTACTCATCATTATACCTCCCGATTACAGAACCTCAGGAGCAAGGCTCAAGATTTTTGAATAGTCATGATCTCTGAGCTCTCTTGCAACTGGTCCAAAGATTCGTGTACCCTTGGGGTTTTTGTCTTCCTTGATGATAACGGCTGCATTCTCGTCGAAACGGATGTATGTGCCGTCATCACGGCGAACGCCTTTGGCTGAACGGACAACTACTGCCTTAACTACATCGCCTTTTTTAACAACGCCGCCGGGCGTAGCCTTTTTAACGGAAGCTACTATAACATCGCCAATATTGGCATATCTTCTGCCGGTACCACCGAGAACACGGATGCACATAAGTTCCTTAGCACCTGTGTTGTCAGCAACCTTGAGAAGTGTCTGCTGCTGTACCATGGGTAGTCCTCCTTATTTAGCTTTCTCGATGATTTCAACAACGCGCCATCTCTTATCCTTTGAAAGAGGACGGGTTTCCATCACTTTAACACGGTCACCGATGCCGCACTCGTTAAGCTCATCATGAGCCTTGAGTTTGATTGTACGGTTAACGATCTTTTTGTAGAGCGGGTGTCTGACACGGTCTTTAACAGAAACAACAACGGTTTTGTCCATCTTGTCGCTTGTTACGATGCCGACACGAGTCTTTCTTAAATTTCTATCCATTATCGATATCCTCCCTTTAATCAAGCGTCTTTGCCGTGGAGTTCGATATCACGCTGAACTGTAAGAATTCTTGCGATATCCTTTTTAACGGCACTGATGCGTGTGGGGTTTTCGAGCTGGTTGATGGCCTGCTGGAAGCGCAGCTTAAAAAGCTCGTCCTTGAGCTCAAGAAGCTTAGCATCCAACTCCTGGGCGGACATCTTTCTGATTTCACTGGCTTTCATTACTGCTCACCACCCTGTTCTTCCTTAGTTACAAACTTACACTTAATGGGAAGTTTGTTTGCAGCCAAACGCATTGCTTCACGAGCAACGGATTCGTCTACACCGGCAATTTCAAACATTACTCTGCCGGGTTTTACAACTGCTACCCAATATTCCGGTGAACCTTTACCTGAACCCATTCGAGTTTCAGCAGGCTGCTTTGTAATCGGCTTATCGGGGAAAATTTTAATCCAAACCTTACCGCCACGCTTTGTATATCTTGTCATAGCAATACGGGCTGCTTCAATCTGGTTTGATGTTATCCAAGCGGGCTCAAGTGCTACAAGACCGAATTCACCGTAGCTAACCTTATTGCCTCTTGTAGCCTTACCAGTAAGGCGACCTCTCTGGGGTCTGCGGTATTTAACGCGCTTAGGCAGTAACATTACTGAGCCCTCTCTTTCCTGTTATTTCTTCTGGATCTGTTATTTGATCTGCGATTTTCATGAAGAACCTCGCCTCTGTAAATCCATACCTTTACGCCGATACGACCGTATGTTGTTTTAGCCTCAGCAAAACCGTAGTCGATATCAGCACGGATTGTCTGAAGAGGTATTGTACCCTCATGATAAGTTTCACTTCTTGCGATTTCAGCACCGCCGAGTCTACCGCTGACCTGAACCTTGATACCTTTTGAACCAAGTTTCATTGTTCTGCCGATAGCCTGCTTTACTGCACGACGGAAAGAAACTCGTCTTTCGAGCTGAGCTGCGATGTTCTCAGCAACAAGCTGTGAGTTAACATCGGGCTGCTTTACCTCGATGATGTTGATGAAAACATCCTTGTCACCGCCGAGAAGCTCTTTGCACTTTGCCTTGAGCTTTTCGATTTCAGCACCGCCTCTGCCGATAACCATACCGGGTTTAGCACAGTGAATGTTAACACGAACTCTCTTGGAATCTCTTTCGATTTCGATTTTGGGTACTCCTGCTGTTGCGAGAGTTTCAAGGAGGTACTCACGAAGATTGTAGTCTTCTACGAGGTTTGAACCAAAGTCCTTCTTATCTGCGTACCAACGGGATTCCCAGTCCTTAATAACTCCGATTCTTAAACCGGTAGGATTGATTTTCTGTCCCATGTTATTGTCCTCCTCCCCGATTATTCTTCAGACTCTTTAAGAACAAGAGTGATGTGCGATGTCTTCTTATTGATTCTGTACGCACGTCCCTTTGATCTGGGTCTGATTCTTTTAAGTGTGGGTCCCTGACTAACTGTGCATTCTGCAACGTAAAGTCTGGAAACATCCATATCATAATTGTTTTCAGCGTTTGCCATAGCTGATTTAAGAAGCTTTGCAAGGGGTTCACACGCAGCTTTGGGTGTGTACTTAAGGATTGCCATAGCTTCATCAGCGGGCTTGTTTCTGATAAGGTCGAGAACAATCTGAACCTTACGAGGTGCTATACGCACGAAAGTCGCTTTTGCTCTTGCTTCCATTTTTTACACTCCTTTGCCTTATTTACCGTTATTAGAGGTTTTTGAACCTGCGTGACCTTTAAAAGTTCTTGTAGGAGCAAATTCACCGAGTTTGTGACCGATCATTTCTTCGGTAACGTATACGGGAACGTGCTTTTTGCCGTCATGAACAGCGAATGTGTGTCCAACAAAATCCGGGTAAATCGTAGAGCTTCTGCTCCATGTTTTAAGGACTATCTTTTCTCCGGCTTCGTTCATTTTCTTTACTCTTTCAAGCAGTTTGGGCTGCACGAAAGGTACCTTTTTACTACTTCTACCCATTATTCAATAGCTCCTTTCCCGATTATTTGTCATTACAGCGTCTTACGATAAGCTTATCGGAACGCTTGAATTTCTTACGAGTCTTGTAACCAAGAGCAGGTTTGCCCCAAGGTGTTACAGGGCCGGGACGGCCGATAGGTGATTTACCTTCACCACCACCGTGAGGGTGATCGCAGGGGTTCATAACAGAACCGCGAACTGTAGGACGGATACCCATGTGACGAGTACGACCTGCCTTACCGATTTTAACATTCTCGTGGTCTGCGTTACCAACTGTACCAACAGTTGCCATACAGATAGCGGGAACATTACGAAGCTCACCTGAGGGAAGTCTGAGAAGAGCATAGCCGTTCTCTTTAGCCATAAGCTGAGCTGCATTGCCTGCTGCTCTTGCAAGCTGACCGCCTCTGCCGGGATAAAGCTCAACATTGTGAACGAATGTACCGGTAGGGATATTTACGAGGGGAAGAGCGTTACCTGTCTTGATATCTGCATCGGGACCTGCAACAACAGTGTCGCCAACTTTAAGTCCTTCGGGAGCAATAATATAAGATTTTACGCCGTCCTCGTACTGAATAAGAGCAATATTTGCTGAACGGTTAGGATCGTATTCAAGAGTCTTAACCTCTGCCTTAACACCGAACTTATCTCTCTTAAAGTCAATAATACGGTATTTCTGGCGATTTCCGCCGCCGTGATGGCGAACGGTGATTCTTCCGTAGCTGTTACGACCGGAGTGCTTCTTAAGAGGCTCAAGAAGGCTTCTTTCAGGGCCGCACTTTGAAAGTCCGGAATAATCTGTAACCGACATATTTCTTCTGCCGTTTGTAGTCGGTTTGTAGACTTTAATAGCCATTGTTTTCACTTGCCTTTCTTTATATATTCAGACAGCTTAGCGGTCGGCACCCATACATCACCGTCTGAAAAAACTGTTTTTGTGATTCCTTAGAACATACCGTCGAAGAATTCGATGGGCCTGGAATCTTCTGTTGTTGTTACGATAGCCTTTTTCCAATCTGACTTATAGCCTGAAAAACGGCCGTATGTGCGCTTGTGACCTTTAACGTTCATTGTGTTGACCTTAGCAACTTTTACGTCGAAAAGCTGTTCAACAGCTCTTGCGATATCGATCTTTGTAGCGCTCTTTGCTACCTCAAAGGTATACTTCTTTTCAGAAACTTCTGCCATGCTCTCTTCAGTGATAACAGGGCGAATGATTATATCCTGAGCGATTTTCATTATGCATATACCTCCTCGATCTTGGAGACTGCATCTTTAAGAACAACAATGCTGTTGCAGTTAAGCATATCGTAAACATTAAGAGTGTTTACTGTTGCAACTTTAACGCCTGCAATATTTCTTGCGCTCTTGTAGATAACGTCATTTTTCTCGTCAAGAACAATAAGAGCCTTTTTGCCTGCACCGATAGCAGCAAGAGTACCTGCAACATCCTTTGTCTTGATTGCATCAAGAGCAAAAGAATCGAGAACAATAATTTCCTCAGCTGCAAGCTTTGCAGAAAGAGCAGACTTCATAGCAAGTCTTCTTACCTTCTTATTGATTGTGTACTTGTAACTTCTGGGCTTGGGACCGAGTGCGATACCGCCGTGATACCACTGGGGTGATCTTGTTGAACCCTGACGAGCTCTGCCGGTACCTTTCTGTCTCCAAGGCTTTCTTCCGCCGCCGCTTACTTCAGATCTTGTAAGTGTGGACTGTGTGCCCTGACGCTGATTTGCAAGATAATTTACAACAGCGATGTGCATAGCGGAGGTGTTGGGCTCGATAGCAAAGATTTCATCATTAAGAGTAAGCTCTGAAACCTGCTCGCCGGCTTTATTAACAACTTTAATATTAGCCATCTGTTATATCCTCCTTACGCTTTCTTTGCATCTGCGATAACAACATATCCACCCTTGGGGCCGGGAACAGCACCCTTGATAGCGATAAGATTGTTTTCTGCATCTACCTTGACAATGTCAAGATTCTGAATTGTAACTCTTTCAGCACCAAGGTGACCTGCAAGCTTCTTTCCCTTGTAAACTCTTGAAGGGTCAGAACAAGCACCGAGTGAACCGGCGTGTCTTGCAACAGGGCCTGTACCGTGAGTTTCTTTAAGTCTTGAGAAATTCCATCTCTTGATTGCACCTGCTGTTCCCTTACCCTTACTTGTGCCGATGACATCAACTTTGTCACCTGCTGCGAAAGTTTCAGCCTTAACTACTGAACCAACTTCGTAAGCGGAAGTATCAGCAAATCTGAACTCCTTGAGAACCTTCTGGGGTGCTACGTCAGCTTTTGCAAAGTGACCCTTGAGGGGCTTTGTAACACGCTGCTGCTTCTGAACAGCGAAACCGAGCTGAACTGCGGCATAACCGTCAACCTCGACGGTCTTTTTCTGGACTACCGGGCAGGGACCAGCTTCGATAACTGTAACGGGAACAACTTTGCCGTTTGCATCGAAAATCTGAGTCATACCGATTTTTCTACCGATAATACCTTTTTGCATTTGTTTTTCCTCCTATCAGATTATTGGTTGACACAAGTCAACATGACCTGCGGTATATATAAGAATGTATATATAACCGTAATTAAAAATTAGAGCTTGATTTCCATGTCTACGCCTGCAGGAAGATCAAGGTTAGTGAGAGCTTCTACAGTCTTGTTAGACGGTCTGAGGACATCAATAAGTCTCTTGTGTGTACGCTGCTCAAACTGTTCACGGCTGTCTTTGTACTTGTGTACAGCACGAAGAATTGTAACAACTTCCTTTTCTGTGGGAAGAGGTACGGGGCCTGAAACCTGAGCACCTGTACGTTTTGCGGTTTCGACAATCTTCTCTGCTGCTTTGTCAACAAGACTATGGTCGTAACCTTTGAGTCTGATTCTGATTTTTTCCTTAACTGCCATTTTTACGCCTCCTGGTTAATTGGCGGGCTGTTGTGATTTTTTTACCAACGCACCCGTGTGTTTGCTTTTTTCCGATTAAAAAAACCGGAAAATCTTATCTCCGGGTCGCACAAAATCACACTCCGACAGAGAGCCTTTGCGGTTAAGTCGCAAAAACACAACTTGGTCGGAAGTTCGCCCGGTTTAAAATCGGACATACTCCGTGAGAGTTCCCTGCATCTGAGTGCAGCCACATCCCACATCTTCGCATGATGAATGCTGAAAATTGACAGAATTCACCTGTCACATAATCGCACGCTTAGTTATTATACATGAAAACAATTCGGATTGCAATAGTTTTTTGCAAAAAATCCGAATTTTCTCAATTTTATTCAATTTGACATATACAACGAATTATCAGTCATTCATTTGTGCAAATTACACAACATCAATCAACTCCGCTGACACCGTGAATAATCATAGCTCCTGCAAGAAGTGCCAACTCGTCCATAGACAGCGTTGTTTCTCCTTTAAACCATCGCAGATACATAGAAACCGTACCCGAAGCGACAAATTCAGCTTTGAGTTTAAATCTTTCTGCATCACCGAGGTCAAGCTGTTCATACATTTTTATAATTTCGGCACAAAGCTCATCTTTTACATTAAAAACAAAAGCAGTAAAGTCATTACTTTTCATTATATCTCTGAGTAATTCCAGCTTTTCATTAAGAATTTCATTAACAGTCATAAAAAGATCATAAGAGGAATCAATAAGTCCTCTTTCACCAAAATCGCTGATTGCCTCCTTGAGAATACCAACCATTTTTGTTCCCAGCTCATTATATATATCAGAAACACTATTGAAATGCAGATAAAAAGTCTTGCGATCAATATCAGCTCTTCGAGCAAGCTCGGTAATTGTGATTTTTGACAGATCTTTTTCTTTAAGCAAACCAAAAAAAGCGGCATAAATTGCTTTTTTTGTTTTTATCTGTCGGCGGTCAAGTCCGTCACTGTAATATAAAGCGGTATCAATCTTATTCACGACAATTACCTCTCTTCCTTTGTGATATGATTATATAATATTCAAGCCCAAAAGTCAACAGTTTGTGGAATAGTTTTACATCCAACGCTAACAAAAACTACATTATTATCTATACTATTATATATATGTCAAGAATCGGGCATCCGAAAGGACACCCGAAATCAAAATTATTCAGCCGCATCACTTGAGGATTCCGATGCATATGATATTTTTGCATTTTCAATCCACATTCCGTTAACATCCGATTCAGAATAAGTTACGGTTACAGCGTCGCCGTTTTCATAGAAGATTGCCTGAGGAACATCATCAGCAGAAACTCTGATATATTCAGCTATTCCGCTTACAGCGATATAATAGCAGGTTGAGCCGTTTTCAATCTGCGACTTGATTTTGGCGATTGTACCCGAAACAACAACGGCATCACTTACATCGTCTGTCGAATCGTCTGACACAACCGTATTGATAGCAACAGATGTATCAACATCTATCACAATATTCTTGTTATCTTTAAGCTGTTTTGTATAGTTTTCAATACAGAGAGAAAGGTCAGGCTTGCCGTCTGCATTATCTGTTGCAACAATATTATAGTTACCCACGTTAACCATCGCATAGCCTTTAACAACATTACTGCTATCCTTCATAGCCATAAAGTAAGTTGCCTCACCGTCGAGGTTGATAAGGATGGGGAATGTTGCCGACCAGCCTTTATCGGAAAGAGCACCCTGAGCAGAACTCTGTGCCGCACTTTCGGTAGCACCTGTTGTATTGTAGAACATGGCTTCCTTTGTACGCTGGTTAATAAGAATAAAGCCAAGGATGGATTCATCCGATGTAACACTTGTTACGCCTGTATAGATATAAACATCGTCTTCCATGGCAATATAGCTTGAACCGCTTGTTGTCTTTTTAACACCTGTCTGACCAAAAATGGAGTTCCAGAAACCGCCGTTGTATGTTCCGTAGTAATTGTACTGCTGAACAAGAAGAGAGGCATCATAAACCTGGTCAATCCAAAGAAGCTTTGCAGTTGTGCCGTCATCAGCCGTTGCCGTACCGCCTACAACATCTTCAATGGCATAATACTTTGATTCGCCTGTAACCGCATCCACAATAACGATACCCTTAACATCGTCACCGCCGATAAGACCGATTTTCTTTTCGATAACCTGACAAATCCAATAAGGAGTGCCGTTATCGTCAATCTCAAAAGAGATATTACCGAAAAGTGCTGTAGGGTACTCAAAACGGAGAATACGGAGAAGATTCTTCTGAAAATGCTCTGTAGGAGAGAATTTAATGTAACTCTGCGTACCGTTTTCATCAAGAAGAACAAACTCTGTTTCCTGTGTGTTCATGTTAACGATAACATAACCGGGGAAACCGTCTGATGTATTGTTGAGCCATTTGAAAATATTGCCGTATGCAAGAGGATATACACGGCAAGGTGCACCGTTATAGTTAATCTGCGTTGCATACTCTGTTGCAATTTCAAACTGTGATTCAAGACCTATGGAAGCAAGATCACCGAGAACCTTATCTGCAAGCTTTTCTGCGGCAGATTTATCAATCATGGCAACATTGGCAAAATCGACTGTACTGTCAATCTTTGTAACACTTGAATCAAGATCCGTTTCATCGTTAAACGAAAGCAACTGACTGAATGCATCCGCACGGAAGAACACACTTGACGTAAGATAACCTACACCAAGAACAACACCAAGAATTACTACGATGATAATAGGTGTAATTGACACTTTTTTTACATACGGGATATACTCCGGCTGAAAAACAGCCTTTGAAAGTAAAGCCATACAACCTACGAAAACAGCGGCAATAATTGCCCAGAACATATAGAACTCAACAGCACCGAAATTCATGGGCGGGAGCATAAAGTAGTAAACTATTGCTCCGATAACAGCCGTAAGAATAAGACTGATTACGATTTTAAGACCTGCTTTTTCAGGCGGAATCAAAACTTCCTTTGTTGATGCACCGCCGTTACCTTTTCCCTTGTCGGAAAAATCAACTTTTATCGGGTCACTCATTTTCTCAACTCCTAAACAATTTTATAAAAATCATTATACAATACATTCGTGATAATTACAAGTCTTTTTTTTATTTGCCGTATTTTTAGAATTAATTGTGAAAATTTGCATTAATATATACATTTATTTTCGATTTTTGGTTGACTTTACAGATTCTTTTGTAGTATAGTATTTGTAGTATGGTAACAGAATGAAATATTATACTCATTTGTAAATTTAAGTTAGGAGAGGTTTTATGAGTACCAACAACGATAACACACAGGTTCTTGAACCTGCTGAACAGGAAGAAATCGTTGCTTCCGAAACAGTAGTTGAAGAAGTTACCGAAGCTACTGAAGAAGCTGCTGCTCCTGTTGCAAAAACGAGAAAAGAAATAAAAAAAGAGCGTAAGGCTATCAAAAAGCACAAAAAGGAAGTAAGAAAAGAGGCAAAAAGACATTCTGCAAAAGCAACAAAAGCACAGAAATTCTTCCTCGGCGTACTTTCATTAATAGTTGTAGCAACTATGATTTTCTGCTGTTACGGTGCTATTATCGCAACATCCAACCTTTCAAAAATTGCTGCAGATACACAAAGCAATACACAGCAGAATTCTGCAGATAGCAGCAGCAACAACCAGACAAGCAACAATGCAACAAACAATAACGCATCCAACAACACATCAAACAATAATGCGGATAATT
Source organism: uncultured Eubacteriales bacterium (assembly GCA_964495345.1). Taxonomy (GTDB): domain Bacteria; phylum Bacillota; class Clostridia; order Oscillospirales; family Acutalibacteraceae; genus UBA1081. Next base: position 761 of record CAZBVV010000053.1, on the reverse strand, counting down.
CAACAGATTCAAATGCATCTGCAGAAGACAGCACATCAACAGATGCATCATCTGACACATCATCCGATGCAAACGCTTCAGGCGATCTTTCAACAAAAGAAGCTGCTGTTGAATATTACAAAACTGCTCATGCAAAGGTTCTTGCTGAAGCAAAGTCTGTCACAAGAACTCTCGACAACAGTACAAACTACAAAGAATACCTTGAGGTTGGCGGCAACTCTACTCTTGCAGGTATAGCCAAAACTCTTATGAGCACATTCCTCAAAGCAAACGAAGAACCTGTTGTACACGAAGGTTCAGCTGCAATCGCAGAAAACTTCCCGCCAACAAACAATAGTTGTGCAGGTCTTACTGCAGATATGATTGGTGAATACAGTGTTAAAGAAGAAGGCGACAATTACATAATTTCTCTTTCTCTTAACAGTTCAGAAGAAAATCCCGACCTTGGTGACAATGCAGCACATCTTGTTTCAATAGTACAGTCTGCACAGGTTGAAGAAGCAGCTGCAGGTTTTGTTGGTTTTACCGGTTTGAGAAATGAATATATTGCTCCTACAGTTACTGCAACAATAAACAAAACAACAGGTCAGATGACAGAACTTCATGCTCTCACTCCTTCATATATGAAGTTTGATAAAGCTACCGTAATGTCAGTTATCAATGTAAATAATGTTGGTATCGGTCTTCAGTACGAGCAGAAGTGGACAATTCAGTGGTAATATAACAAAAATGCATTAAAGGACGGCTGAGCCGTCCTTTTT
>CAZBVV010000052.1:0-11826 GCA_964495345.1 uncultured Eubacteriales bacterium | reverse complement strand
TTCCACAATTATGCATTATGAATTATGAATTTTGAATTATTTGAGATAAATTATTATTTGTATTATATCCCAATCAGCAAATAATTGCAACAACAAAAAAAAGAACCGCAGATAAACGGTTCTTTCTTTATACGCTAAATGATAATTATTTTGCAACTGCATTCTTGAGTGCTGCACCTGCCTTGAAAGCGGGAACTTTTGTAGCTGCAACTGTCATTGATTCACCGGTTCTGGGGTTACGGCAAACTTTCTCTGAACGCTCACGAACCTCAAATGTACCAAAGCCTACAAGCTGAACGGACTCACCGTTAGCAAGAGCCTCTGAAACTGCTGCTACTACTGCATTAACTGCTGCTTCTGCATCTTTTTTTGAAAGGTTTGCCTTTGAAGCAACTGCTGCAACGAGTTCTGTCTTTTTCATTGAACTTTTCCTCCTTTTAACTTTCTTCCAAATTTATATTTCATATCTTTGGTTACTGAATCAATAAAGGTCTGCACTTTCCTTTTCTTCTGCCGTCATTTTTTCAAAATCGGCAAATGAAGCAAGAAATCTGTCCGCAACCTTTGTAAGTGCTTCTTCGGGATCTGTTTTTGTTTGCCTTGCCAAAGCAACAGCCGCAAACAACAACTCGCCTATTGCATCCTCAGTTACACCCGAATCGAGAGCAAGTGCTTTTGATTTTACATACTCAACAGCATCGGATTTAAGTGTTGCACCTGATTTTGCTGCTTTCCCCTGCAGCTTTTCGCTACGCATAAGAGCAGGCAATTCCCTGGGAACAGACACCATAGCCTCGGTTGTTGATTTTTGATTTTTGGTACTGCGTTTGATTGCATCCCAATTAGAAAGCACTTCATCGGTGTTATTCACATCAATATCACCGAACACATGAGGATGTCGTATAATGAGCTTTTTACATATACCGTCTGCAACATCGTCAAAATCAAATGTGCCTTTTTCCTTTTCCATCTGAGCATGAAAAACTACCTGTAAAAGTACATCGCCCAATTCTTCAAGCAAAAGAGCATTATCCTGTTTATTGATGGCTTCTACGACCTCATATGTTTCTTCAATAAGATTCTTTTTAATGGATTCATGATTCTGCTCTGCATCCCACGGACAACCGCCGGGAGCACGAAGAATCTTCATTATTTCAATCAAATCGTATATATTATACTTTTCTTTGAACTTATAGTCAACACTCATTTTAAAATTTCCTTACTTTTTTTAAGCAAAAACAGCACTTATTGCTATTTTAACCGATTAAATTATATTTTTCAAGTATTTTACAAATTTTTTCACCCTTAGGCAACATTTTTATATCCTCAGCAACTATTGACTTTGAGAAAAGCAACGCAAGAACGTAAACAATAACTGCCGCAATAATACCGATGATTGCAGAAACGGTGGTAGTGCATATTCTTGAATTCAGTTCAAATACAGGCAGGAATTTTGAGGAAAGACCTGTAAATGCCCATGCCGCTGCCGCACAAAGAACTGCACAGAACAGAGGTTTGAAAAATACTGATTTAAAATTAAATTTAACGCCTGTTTCCCTTATGAGTGCAGTAAGATTTACGCACACAACGATAAGATAGAAGCAAAATGTACCGATGATTGCACCGTCAATATTGATTGACGGGATTCCTACAAGTATAAAATTTATTATAACCTTGATAACAGCCGCTATTGAAACGGATTTCATGGTAATATCTACTCTGCCGATTGCCTGGAGCATATTGATAAGCGGTTGAGATATTGCCATAATGAATGTAAAACTGCCGTAAACAGCCATTACATGAGCCGAGATACTTATACTGCTTGATGAACCGTATACGAGCTGTTGAAGTTGTTCGGACAAAATAGCCATTCCCATACCCGCCGGCAGAGATATGAGCATCGTTACTCTTACGACTGATTCAATAGAAGAACGGAGCATCAGCTTATTCTTCACAGTCCAAGCTTCGGAAAGAACGGGAATCGCACTGCTTCCGAGAGTGGTTGTTATGGTTGGCACAAGATTTCTGAAATCAAGTGCAATTTCATAAGCCCCGTAAATGTAGGATTTGAGCTGAGTATTACTCATTTTACCTGCAAGTGAAAGTGCAGATGCATACATTGTTTCGATTGTAGAAAGTCCGTTATCAACAGCCGACTGCAAACGTGCCTGAATAGACCATGAGTCAATAAGATTTGTTATATTCATAACAAGTGTGCTTATAACTACGGGAATCGCAATAGCACCGAGCATTTTTGCAATTTCCTTACCTGATTTTGCCGCAGGAGAAGATTCAAGCTCCTGTGTTGTTATTTTATCACCTACAAGTTTATGACGGAGAACCAGGAACAGCAACGAACAAGCCGCACCCATAGTTACACCGAATATTGATGCCGCCGCCGCATAAGGTGAAAGAGCAAGTATTGCTTCATCCATTGTTGCACATTCGGTACCGTATACGGGCAACCCCTTATTAAAGCAATTTACACCGTACTGTTGAACGATAAATGCCAACCCTAAACCGAAAACCAGTTTACCCAAAACCTCGCACATCTGTGAAAGTGCAGTCGGATTCTGATTACGCAAGCCCGAATAATAACCTCTGTACGTTGACATTACACAGCACAGAAAAACTGCCGGTGCAATCATTATAATCGAGGGTAATGATGCCATGTTATCCATTGATTTTGCATAAGGATACGCAAGTACAAGGAGCAGAGCCGTACCGAGGATACCTGCAACAAGGAACAATCTGAAAGCTATTTTAAATATTTTTTTTACATCATTATAATGCCCCTGAGCTACACTTTGTGATACAAGCTTGGATATCGCCACGGGCAAACCTGCAAGTGCAATATTATGGATTGGAATATAGATATTATATGCCGTACCCGTATATCCTCTGCCCACAGTACCTATAAGCTCAGTGAGGGGTATTTTATATATAAGTCCTATAATCTCTACAAATGCAGTTGCAATAACCAGCACAAGTGCACCGTTAAGCAAAGACTGTTTTTTTCGTCCGCCCATCTGTATAACCGTTCCTTTCGGGAAAAATTAAAAAACTACATTCCGATTTCTTCGTAAAATTCGGCAATTCTGTTTTTGCGTCGGGATAATTCCTCAAATCTGTTTATGTATTCATAGGGGTATTTAAAATTAAATACTCGCTCAATTCTGTTTTCAAAGGGAGATTTAAGCTTTGTAACAGCTCCGGCACCTGCCGCAAGAACAGTGTGTATTTCTTCCATCATATATATATTGTACAAACACTCTCTGTCATTCCTGCTCCAGCCAACATTTTCATTATTTCCGACAGATTTACTCTGGCGGTACATATAGTAAGGAAAATAACCGTTGTCATAAAGTTGACGTGATGAATACGCAAGCATTTTATCCGTATCTCCGTGAACGGATTTTGAATCACCGCCCGTAACGATAGTTGCGGCTCTTTTCAATGCAAGAGTATGTACCGTAATATTTTCGGGAGCAAGAGATATTGCTTTATCTATACTTGCACAAAAGCTTTCATATGTATCCGTGGGAAGTGATGCTATAAAATCCATGTTTATATTATCAAATCCCGCTTCCCTTGCCATAAAAAATGCTTGTTCAGTCATTTCGGGAGTATGATTTCTTCCGATTGCTTTTAAAACATCCGCATTAAATGTCTGCGGATTTATGCTGATTCTCGAAACTCCCGCATTTTTCATTATACGAAGTTTTTCCGCATTTAATGTGTCAGGTCTGCCTGCTTCAATGGTATATTCACGCACTTTTGAAACATCAAAATTATGGCGTACAGCATCGGTTACTGCCTTAAGCTCCGATTCGCTCAATGATGTGGGGGTACCGCCGCCGAAATATATGGTTTCAATGTTAAGATTAAGGGAATCGGCAATTTTTGCAATCTCCTCAAGCTCCGTACAAAGCAAACGCACATAATCGGGAATAAGCTTTTTTGCCTGCGATATTGAATGGGACACAAAGGAACAATAACTGCACCTTGTGGGGCAAAAAGGTATTGAAACATAAAGAGAATATGAATAGTTTTTTGAAAGTGAGATTATTCTGTCCTCTGCTTTTGCAACGGACAATGCAAGCTGTGTTTTATCTTCGGACACAAAGAGGTTGTTTTTGAAATGAGAGATAGCATTTTCCTCGCCGCCCGTTGAAATAAGGGTTCTCATAAGCTTTGAAGGTCTGACACCTGTAAGCACACCCCATGAGGGTGTATATCCCGTAACACCTGAAAGAATTTCATAAATGAGCTGTGCAAGCAATAATTCCTCATCACCGCTTGCTTTCTTTTTACCCTGTGCCGTTTTGCCGTTTACATTCACATTACAGCACATAAAAACATCACCGTCCGATTCCCGTCTTTCGGTTACGATGTAATCCGAAGCGGAATCGGGCAATATATCTGTTATAACAATTTTATCAATAGGAAAAAATATTCTTACAACGTTTTCAGTTTCGTATCTGTAAGAATGATTGATTACGGAAAGTATCATTTCTTACTCCATTTAACATAGGGATTAAGCTTTCGCTCAATTTCGAGAGAGGTGGCTTTATCATGCCCGGGATATACCTTATAATCACCGTCAAGAGAATAAAGCCTTGTTATTGACGCATGAAGAACGGGAAAACTGCCTTTTGGAAAATCCGTTCTTCCTACACTGCGATAAAACAAAGTATCACCGGTAAACAAATTTTTATCATACGCATACGTAACGCCACCCTGCGTATGACCGGGGGTATGAAGCACTTTAATTTCTGAATTACCGAAAGGAATTGTATCTCCATCGTAAAGTAGAATATCAGCCTCACATTTTTCGTTACAGTATATACCAAAATAACTGCCCATGCTCAATGTGTCATCACTTAAACATTCGGCATCAAGAGAGTGTATGGCAATTTTTGCTTCAGGAAAATGCTTTTTGAGTTCACATACACCGTTGATATGGTCAAAATGACCGTGAGTGAGAAGAATATATTTTACGTTTTCATCTTTTAAATCGGAAAGAAGTCTTGGAGTACATTCGCCGCAATCAATAACGGCAACATCACCTGTTTCTTCGTCTTTTAAGATATAAGTGTTGGATTGGTTAGCAACTGTTTTTATCATATCAAACCTTCACATTCCATATATCGGTATCATAAAGAATTGTAACAGGACCGTCATTTACAATGGAAACTTCCATTTCAGCACCGAAAACACCGTGTTCAACCTTTTTTACTCCGTTTTCTTTAAGGCATTCCATATAATACTCGTACAACTCGTTTGCTTCTTCGGGTGCGGCAGAGGGTGTAAACGAAGGTCTGTTCCCTTTTTTTACATCTGCACAAAGTGTAAATTGTGATACCACAAGAATTTCGCCGTCAATATCGAGTACGGATTTATTCATTTTATCATCTTCATCACAGAATATACGCAAAGCTGCAGTTTTCTTTGCCATCATCTGAGCATGAGCTTTTGTATCCCCGTCCATAACACCCAGAAGAACAAGATATCCGTGACCTACTGCTCCTACGACTTCACCGTCAACTTTAACCGATGAAGATTTTACACGCTGAATTACTGCTTTCATATCATTTCACCGTCGTCAAAATCAGGTTTTTTAGGCATAACAGCCCAACCGATAAGATATAAAAGCAAACCCGAACCGCCCATAGCAATAAATACAACAAGAGCAATTCTTACTATTGTGGCATCAATACCGAAATATTCGGCAATACCGCCGCATACACCTGCAATTTTTTTATCTGTATCTGATAAATATAACTTTTTCTTTGCCATTGTTTTTCTCCTTTTAATTTCCTGAACGCTCAATTTTAAGCACGCCGTTAATTTTCATGAGCTTTGCAATAATACCCTTTAAATGTTCTGCGTTGTTTACAGTAATGGTCATATAAATAACAAATGAACCGTCTTTTGTATCTCTTGTGTTAACGCTGTGAATCATAACATGCATATTAGCAAGTGCAACAGATACATCGGCAAGCATACTCATTCGGTCAACACATGATATTGCAAGAGTAGCATTAAAGCCCTGATTCTGCGTGGTTTCCCAACGGACTGCTATCCAGCGTGCCGAATCTTCGCCGGAACCAACATTTGAGCGTACATTGGTACAGTCCTTTTTGTGAACTGAAACACCGTGCCCTCTTGTAATAAAACCTATAATATCATCACCCGGAATAGGACTGCAACATTTTGAAAGCTTTACAAGACAGTTATCAATTCCATCCACAACAACGCCGTCACCGCTTGATTTTTTTGGTTTAACAAGCTTGATTTCGGTCTGTGCAGGCTTGGATGCCGCCTGAATTTTTGCAGCCTCGTCACGGATATTACTCATTATACGAGAAATGCTGATACCACCGTAACCGATAGCCGCATAAAAATCATCAACGGAATTCTGATGCTGCTTTTCACAAAGAGTCAAAAGAAGTTGCTCAATCTGTTCGTCGTCAAGCCTTAAATTAAATCTTCTCAGTTCTCGTTCAAACTCTGCTTTACCTGCAACGATATTTTCATCACGCTTTTCCTTTTTGAACCATGAACGGATTTTTGACCTTGCTCCGCTTGTCTTTGCTATTTTAAGCCAATCTCGACTGGGACCTTTACCCTGCTGTGATGTAGTAAGAATTTCAACCATTTCACCTGTTTTGATTTCATAATCAATAGGTACGATTTTACCGTCAACCTTGGCACCTGTCATTTTATGACCGACAGCAGAATGTATTGCATAGGCAAAGTCAATAACGGTTGAACCCATAGGCAAATCTATAACTCGTCCTTTAGGAGTGACGGCAAAAACCTCTTCGGGGGTTAAATCACTCTTGATATCCTGAGCAAGATCGCCTTCATTACCGGATTCAAGTTGACCTTCAAGCATCTGACGAATCCATACAAGTCTTGTGTCCACATCCTGGTCTTTTCTGCCCATTTTATATTTCCAATGAGCCGCAATACCGTACTCTGCATTACGGTGCATATCCCATGTTCTTATCTGCACCTCAAAAGGTATACCATCTGAACAAATAAGTGTGGAGTGCAAAGACTGATACATATTGGCTTTGGGATTTGAAATATAATCCTTGAATCGTCCCGGAATAGAACGGAACATATCATGAACAATACCAAGGCAGTTATAGCAATCCACAACCGTATCAACAATAATTCTTACTGCATATATATCATAAATCTGCTCAAAGCTTTTACCGCCGATATACATTTTGCGGTATATACCGTGTACGCTCTTGATTCTTGCATCGACTTTTGCATCCTTTATGGTTTCATGCACACGCTCTGTTATTGAATCCTTTATGCTTGCAAGCAGTTCAATACGCTGAGAATTCTGAAATTCCAGCTTTTCTTCAATATCGTGATAAGCTATCGGGTCAAGGAAGCTTATGGACTTGTCCTCAAGCTCCTCTTTAAAGGATCTGATACCAAGACGGTGAGCAATAGGAGCATAAATTTCAAGGGTTTCTTTTGCTGTCATGCGTCTTTTTGCATCGGGAACATACTGTAATGTTCTTATATTATGCACACGGTCGGAAAGCTTAATAATAATAACTCGTATATCCTGCGACATAGCCATGAGCATTTTTCTTAATGTTTCCGCCTGCTGTTCTTCCTTGCTTGCAATCTGTACACGGCTGATTTTTGTAACACCGTCAACCAGATGGGCAATTTCGTCACCGAACTGCTCTCTTATATATGAAATCTCATAATCCGTATCTTCAACAACATCGTGAAGCAACGCAGCGGTGACTGAGGGCATATCCATACCCAACTCATCAAAAAGAATCGTTGCTACCGCTATCGGGTGAATGATATACGGTTCACCCGATTTTCTTATCTGGTCTCCGTGGGCACTGTTTGCAAGTTCAAATGCCTTATCCACCACTTCAATATTTTCTTGGGAAAAAACGCCTGTAAGTTTTTCTCTTAACTCGCTGTATTTTTCTCTTCCGGTATTTACCGCATTTTCACTCATAATATCACCCGCTTTGTAATTTATAAATTATATTTTATTCTTTATACTCAAGCTGTTTAAGTATAGTTGCACAACTTAATGACACCTTTGCGGCATTTTCAACAACGCTCAGAACGCCGTTTGTGTTTGAAATAAGTCCCAATTCACAAAATGCATCAACGGCAACTCTTACCTTGCAAGTCATTTCCGAACCGAACCCCATCATTACTGCAATCTGCTCCGGTGTATAGATGCAATTCTTTTTGGATTTTATAATTTTGAACACGCCTGCTGCAAAAGCTCTGTCGGGACAGGCAAACTTCTTTTGCGAATCGGAAAGTTCTGTTCCGTTTTTAACTTTATCATAAAGCATTTCGCTTTTAAAATAATATTCATCGTTAAAGCGTGAATCTTTTATACTTTTTATGTAAATATTAGGCTTTACCTCGCCTCTGAACTCATTTTTATCAATGGTTACGGCAAGATCCACTATACTTCCTTCTTCATACGGCAGCTCATCTGCTCCAACACCGAAGCAAACTGCACTGAAACGGCTGAATTTTTTTTCAAACGTTACACGTATGTGCTTACCTGTACTGCCCAGAGGCTTAACGGCTACAATTTTTACTTTATAAAGACCGAACATTGGTTGAGGGTTCTTTGCACCGAAAGGTTCAAGCTGAGAAAGTGTATCTATCAAATCAATATCAATGGTTGCAGGATTAAGCTTGCAATCAAGATGCAAAACAGGATAGAACATCGGCTGCTCTGCGGCGTAAGCATTGATTTTTTCACGGAATATATCAATTTTATCATCTTCGACCGTAAAACCTGCCGCAAGAGTATGTCCGCCAAAACGGACAAGATGCTCACTCACGTTACTTAATGCTTCAAAAAGTGAAAATCCGTCAATACTTCTGCCTGAGCCCTTAGCACTTCCGCTACCGTCTTTGGCAATAACCAAGGTAGGTTTACCGTAACGCTCAACAAGCTTTGATGCAACAATTCCTATTACGCCCGTATGCCAATTATCTCCGTCAACGACGAGCACTCTTGAATGTTTAAGCCTTTCATCGCTTTCAATGCGTCTTACAGCTTCGGTAACAATATCCGATTCGATATCCTGACGCATTACGTTAAAGCCGTCAAGCTGATTTGCAAGCATCTGAGCATCAATTTCATCCTCACAAAGAAGAAGTTTCAATGCCGTAACAGCAGATTCTATTCTTCCTGCCGCATTGATTCTCGGAGCAATTGCAAATGCAACGCCTGTGGAATTAAACTCTTTATTCTGATATCCTGCAACATTACGCAGTGCGTTTATACCAACTCTCGGCGATGAATTTATTGCATTGATGCCTGCAATAACAAAACTTCTGTTTTCTCCTTGTAAAGGAACTATATCCGCAACGGTACCGATAGCAACGATATCTGCATAATCGGAAAGAACAGCATCGCAATCGCCGTCTTCAAGAGCAGCGGCAAGCTTGAATGCAACACCCACGCCCGCAAGATGCTTAAAAGGGCTTGTATCATCTGTACGGTGAGGATTCACAACAGCAACCGCATCGGGCAGATTTTCACCCGGCTGATGATGGTCTGTAATAACAAGCTCCATGCCCTTGTTTTTGATATATTCTGCCTCTTTTACAGAATTTATACCGTTATCAACGGTTATAATAAGTTCAACTCCCAATTCGGACAGTTTATCAACAGAGCTTTCGTGCAAGCCGTATCCCTCGTCCATTCTTGAGGGAATGTAATATATTACGTTTGCACCGATTGTTTCAAGATACTGATACAGTAATGCAGTTGCTGTTACTCCGTCAGCATCGTAATCACCGTAAACACAAATTTTTTCAAAATTATCAACAGCTTTATGAATACGCATTACGGCTTTGTCCATATCCTTAATAAGGAACGGATCGGACAGCTCAATTTCTTTATCCATAAACTGAGCGATTTCCTCCGGGTCTGTTATGCCTCGTGAATTAAGCAGAAGAACGGCAAATTCATCGTAACCGTAGTCGTATGCAAGCTGAGCAGCCTGTTTTTTATCAAAAGACGAAAATTGCCAATACTTACGGCTCAACATTATCATTCCTTTATCATATACTAATCTATCATAGTATTATATAATATTCAAAAAAAAATTACAATGCTTATACGGGATTTTTTTTATCAAGAACTCAAATCCTCAATTAAGCATAAAATAAATCAGGGAGGAACAGATATGAATAATGAAAATATAATGATAATCGGCGGCGACTGCCGTTTTTCATATATGAAAAAGAATCTTGAAAAATCGGGGTACAGCGTTAAGAGAATTTATCCGGGCGAATACAGGGCTGATGATTTTTCTGCCTGTTCACTTTTTATTCTGCCCGTACCCGTCAGCCGTGACAATATAAACATCAACACGCCCATGGCAGGAGAGACGTTTTATTTCGGTGATTTCATCCGTCTTTTACCCGAAGGTGCAACTGTTGCGGGAGGAATGATACTCCCCGAATGGGAAGCGAAGCTGAAAGAAAAAAATATAAAAGTTTTTGATTACTACAAAGATGAAACTCTTACAGTAAAAAATGCCGTTCCCACGGCAGAGGGCGTTATAGGTATACTTATAAATTCATTACCTGCAACCGTTAACGGACTAAAATGTGCAGTTACAGGCTACGGCAGATGTGCTAAGGAAATATGCAGAAAGCTGAAATGCTTAGGTGCTGATGTGACGGTTGCCGCAAGAAGTGACAAAAACCTTACAGAAGCATCTTCCGACTCAATGAATATATGCAGACTTTCCGAATTTCACAAGCTTTGTTCAGATATGAATGCAATTATAAATACCGTACCTGCAAGAGTAATTGATGAAAGCATAATATCAAATTTACAGTCTGATACCGTCGTGATAGAAATTGCATCAGCACCTTTCGGAATAGATTTCAACTGTGCTGAAAGATATAACATCAACGTTATAAAAGCAGGCTCGCTCCCCGGCAGAACAGCTCCTGAAACGGCAGGAAAAATTATATGCGATACAGTATTACAATTTTACAGAGGTGATGTAGATGACTCTTAAAGCAGGTTTTGCCCTGTGCGGTTCGTTCTGCACGTTCAGCATGGCAATTCCTCAGATAGAAGAACTGAAAAATGCAGGGATAGATGTAATCCCTATAATGTCTTTTAATGCATATGAAACGGATACCAGATTCGGTAAGGCAAGCGAGCATATTGAAAAAATTGAAAGCATATGCGGACATAAAATTATACACACGATCACGGATGCAGAGCCAATCGGACCGAAAAAGCTTATTGATGCGTTAATTATCGAACCGTGCACGGGAAACACAATAGCTAAACTTGCAGCAGGAATTGCCGATACTCCGGTAACACTTGCTGCAAAATCAAATCTGAGAAACGGCAATCCGGTGATAATAGCCGTGTCAACAAACGACGCTCTGGGTAATGCCGCTAAGAACATAGGACTTTTAATGAATGCCAAGAACATATATTTTGTACCGTTCAGCCAGGACGACTGCGAGAACAAACCCACATCAATCGTTGCAGACTTTTCAAAAACAAAAGATACGTTTTTACAGGCAATAGTGGGTAAACAGATACAGCCGATGATTAAACAATAATTCAACTCAATGTTGATTTGATAAATGTAGGGAGCGACGCCCTCGTCGCTCCGAATCATCAAAATCTGCGATTTTGATGATTGCCGTTGACCACACACGCAAAACAGACATTTTTGAATTTGAGATAAATCTTTGTATTGATGAAAATGGTACATTTTCATCAATCGGAGCGACGAGGGCGTCGCTCCCTACAGGCTA
>CAZBVV010000051.1:0-12103 GCA_964495345.1 uncultured Eubacteriales bacterium | reverse complement strand
TTATTCATGTCAATCTGTGAACTTCTTATATTCCAAAGGATTATCTCGTTTGCCGACAAAGATGCTTTCACATCAATTATACGCTGATTTGAGGAGCCTTTATACGCAAGGCTGATATCTTTCAGTTCTTCAACAAATCTGCCGTCTACAAGAACATCAATGAGTGAGAGCATTTCATCGGTAGCTTCACATCTTGCACGGCTATCGTTGAGCAGTTCTTTGTCTAACAGATAACCTGTATAACACCAGATATTCTTGTTTGGTAATTCTGCACGGATTCTTTTCAGTAAAGGAAGAACCGCACGCTGATTATCCGGTTCAAAGGGTTCTCCTCCAAGAAGTGTGAATCCGTTTATATAAGGGCTTTTCAGTAAGCTGATTACATAATCTTCCGTTTCTTTCGTATATGGTTTTCCGTAGTTAAAATCCCATGTATCGGCATTGAAACAGCCTTTGCATCGGTGAGTACAGCCGGAAACAAAAAGTGAAACTCTGACTCCCTCACCGTTTGCAATATCACATTTTTTTATCTCACCGTAATTCATATCACAGATGCAAAACTCTTTCCTGTATTTCCTGTGTTCTGCCCTGATTCCAATACTGTGTACCGATGTAGCCACAGGTACGTCTTGCAACATTCATCTTATTCTGGTCAAGATTTCCGCATTTTGGACATTTCCATACAAGCTTGCCGTCTTCGTCCTTAACAATGCTGATTTCTCCGTCGAAACCGCAGCACTGACAGTAATCGCTCTTTGTGTTAAGCTCTGCATACATGATATTATCATATATAAACTGCATTACTCCGAGTACGGCGGGAATATTATCCTGCATATTGGGAACTTCAACATAGGAAATTGCACCGCCGGGTGAAAGAGCCTGAAACTGTGATTCAAATGCAAGCTTTTCAAAGGCGTTAATTTCTTCCGTAACGTGAACGTGATAGGAATTTGTGATGTAACTCTTGTCCGTAACTCCCTCAATAACACCGAAACGCTTTTGCAGACATTTTGCAAATTTATAAGTTGTACTTTCAAGCGGTGTGCCGTAAAGTGAGTAGTCAATATTCTCTGCAGCTTTCCACTTGGCAGTATACTCATTGAGCTTTTTCATAATTGCAAGTCCCAACTCTTTACCATCGGGCGAAGTCATTTTTTTGCCGGAAAGTGCATAAACAGTTTCCCAAAGACCTGCATAGCCAAGTGATATCGTAGAATATCCACCGAAAAGGAGTTTATCTATCGTTTCGCCTTTTTCAAGTCTTGCCAATGCTCCGTACTGCCAAAGAATTGGTGCCGCATCGGAATATGTGCCTTTTAATCTCTCATGTCTGCATCTTAAAGCTCTGTGACAAAGCTCCATACGGTCATCAAAAATCTTCCAGAAAATATCAATATCTCTGTCTGCCGACAGAGCAATATCTATAAGATTTACGGTAACAACACCCTGATTGAATCTGCCGTAATATTTTGCATTTCCGTTTTCATCAACATAAGGCGTAAGGAATGAACGGCAGCCCATACAAGTGTAACAATGCCCGTCTCCGTTTTTGTCAACCTTATTCTGAAGCATAATTTTTTCGGAAATATAATCGGGCACCATTCTTTTTGCGGTGCATTTTGCAGCAAGCTCGGTAAGATACCAATATTTGCTGTTCTCTCTGATATTATCTTCTTCAAGAACATAGATTAATTTGGGAAATGCAGGTGTTATCCACTCGCCTGCCTCATTTTTTACACCCTCATAACGCTGTTTAAGTGTTTCCTCAATAATCATGGCAAGGTCAGCTTTCTGCTCTTCGTTTTCAGCTTCACCAAGATACATAAATACCGTTACAAAAGGTGCTTGTCCGTTGGTTGTGAGAAGTGTTACAACCTGGTACTGAATTGTCTGAACACCCTTTGATATTTCATCACGGAGTCTGCCCTCTACAATCTTATTGATTTTTTCTTCGGGTACAGTAACACCGATTTCTTCAAATTCAGCGTGAACGGCTTTTCTTATTTTTTCTCTTGAAACATTGACGAAAGGTGCGAGATGTGTAAGACTGATACTCTGACCACCATACTGATTACTTGCAACCTGAGCAATAATCTGCGTTGCAATATTACAAGCTGTTGAAAAGCTGTGCGGTTTTTCGATAAGTGTTCCGCTGATAACAGTTCCGTTCTGGAGCATATCTTCAAGATTTACAAGGTCGCAGTTGTGCATATGCTGTGCAAAATAGTCTGCATCGTGGAAATGTATTATACCCTGCTCATGTGCTTCAACTATATCCGCCGGAAGCAATATTCTTTTTGTTAAATCTTTGCTTACCTCTCCTGCCATGTAATCACGCTGAACGCTGTTTACAGTTGGATTTTTGTTGGAATTTTCCTGCTTTACTTCTTCGTTGTTGCATTCGATAAGGGATAAAATCTGATTATCGGTTGTGTTTGCTTTTCTTGCAAGTGAACGGGTAAATCTGTAACGAACATAGGTTTTTGCAAGTTCAAATGCACCTTTAGCCATTATCTGGTCTTCAACCATATCCTGTACTTCTTCAACTGATACGGCTCTGCCGAGTTTGTTACATCTGTATTCAACATAGTCTGCAATATCTGCTATTTCATCTTGTGTTAACTCTCGTTTATCGGATGCACAGTCTGCCTTTGTGATGGCGGCTATGATCTTATTAATGTCAAAATTTTCTTCCGAGCCGTTTCTTTTTATAATTTTCATATCTGTTTACCTCCCTTATTAATTAAATCTACTGATGCATGAGTTATTTTACATGATTATTCTGAAAACACCTGTTGCATTTGCAACATAAATGAAATATAATACAATATGTAGCTACACATAAAATATATTCATACCGTATGGAGTGGTGTAAATGATGATTAAATATTCACCTTTTGACAATCTTAATACTTATGAAACGGCTGAAATACGCACCTGTTTGTGTTCATCGGAAAAAATATACAAAAAAGGTGACATAATTATGCAATTAGATGAATCTGCTGAATCTTTAGGACTGATTGATTCCGGTATTGCTTATCTTATAAGAATCGATGTGTTTGGCAACAGGAGTATAATTGATTATTATGAAAAGGGCGATATTTTCGGAAAAAAACTTTCGCCTGAATCAGAAATTGATGCGTACTTTATAATTGCAAAAGAGAAATGTAAAGTAGTATTTATAAATTTTGATAAATTACTGAAAAAATGCGAAAAAAACTGCGATAAGCACTCTGTTTTATTAAATAATTTGCTTATGCTCGCATTACAAAAATCGCAAATGCATATTGATATATTAAGTCAGCGTACAATCAGACAAAAAGTACTGACTTATTTAGATTATCTTCAAAACAAAAATATGTCACATACTTTTGTAATTCCGTTATCTCTTTCAGATTTATCTGATTATTTATCAGTTGACAGAAGCGCTATGATGCGAGAAATAAAAAAGCTGAAGAATGAAAATATAATATATTCCGACGGTAATAAATTTACTGTGAAAAACAATAGGTACGCATAAAGCGTACCTTGAGATTTTATTTCATTATTTCAACCATTTTGCGGAAGTTATCAGCAATCGTTTGCTGTGCGTTATATCCGAGAGAGTTTGTTTCGTGATAATGACTTCTGTCAAAACGGTCTCTTCCGTTGCTTAAATATGCCTGTGTAGGATGAAGAATAAAGTCATTAGGTGCGACAACATAGCCTGTCATATCGTTTGTCACGCCGAAAACGAGTAGATTTTCATCTTTGGCAATTTCAACAAGAGGTTCTGGATTAATTTCCGGACCTTTTCCTGTTGCAGACTCCTCTGCTGAGGCGTATCCGCCGTAAACAGTTTCAGGGAAGCTCTCTCCGGGAAGAAGCAGTATTTTCTGCTTTCCTATTTTTATGTATGTCATTTCACTTTTGAGTGCAAGACCTAAATCACCTTTTTGGCAGGGATAGCGTTTTGAACTCATTACTTTAAGCTGTGCAAGGAATGCAAGAACGGGATTGTCTACAGGAAAATAGAACGGCTGACGAAGAGATGAAATTGAACATTCAAGCTTCTCATCATTATTGATTTTAAGTGCTGCATTACCGAGACATTCACCCTGCAGACGTACTCTGTCTACTTTGTCCTCACAGAAATCACCGGGGTCAACTGCTCCTATAGCACCTATTCCGAAAAGAACATTTGCATCTTTCCCCTTGTATATAGTCTGACGCATATGGTATGGATAATCGGCACTGACCTTTCTGCATGAACCACCAAGGGTATTGGGATGTGCACCAAAATTGAGGAACCATGTTTCTTTTGAACCGTTATCGGGTACAAATCTTATCCTTGTAAGCACATCATGTGTTACAATGGGAGGTCTGCGGTCAAAAACAGCTTCGGGCACATGAGCTGTACCGATATAAAGCTCACCGTCAATTCTGTTTTCGTATGCTTCGTGACAAACTTTACAGATTGATTCAAAGAGCTTGTTCATATACTTTTCATTTTTGCCTGTTTTAGGGAGTTTGCCCCAATAGCCTACTGTATCAAAACCTGCATGGTTGTGTGTGCAACAGATATTAATGCCGACACACCCGACTTTTTTATATATTGGAGAAAGCATATCACGGATTTTTGTAACTTCTACACGTGTAAGACCTATACAGTCGGCACTCACCATAAATAAACCGCCGTTTTCACCGCAACCAATCCACATGGCACTTACTGTAATAGGGTCGTAGACACCTTCGATTTTTTTAGCCATAGCATGTCCGGCAATCCAATATGTTTCGGTATCAAGGTCATCAGGCATTACTTCGCAACAAGCAAAGCCAACCTTATATTTATCACCTGATACTGTTTTTACTACATGGTCAGGTATTGGCGGAGCTGTCATTTTTTTTGCTAATTTTTTTCCGCATCGTTTTGATATGACTTTTACGGCAGACGCCGCGATATCTGCTATATTCATACTGAACCTCCAAAATAATCTTATTTTTATTATAATATAACAATTTGTATTGTGCAACAGTTAATTTTTAATCAAATGTAAATTTTTTTCGTACTTTTTTTATGAAGATAGTTAAAATATTACAAGTTTTATGATATAATTATAAGCGGTGATAAATATGCTTTTTAAAAACGGACAAATTTTTATTGACGGAAAATTCAAAAACGGTAATATTGTAACTGAAAAAAATAGAGTTACGCAGATTGATTTTGACGGAAAATATGACTCGTATGACGGATTTGACTGTTCAGGAAAATATATTTTTCCTTTACTTGTTGATATACATACTCACGGGTGCGTCGGTTATGATTTTTCATTCGCAGGTGTTGATGAAATTTGCAAAATGCGTGAATATTACTTAAAAAACGGTATTGGTGCAATCTTGCCTGCTACGGTATCACTTACAGATGAAGATATAGTAAGAGCCGTAACCAATATTGAATGTGCAAGTGAAAAAGAATGCACGGGGGCGGATATTGCAGGAATCAATATTGAGGGACCTTACCTTTCGCCGAAAAAATGCGGTGCACATGATATATCGCTACTTAAAGCACCCGATTTTGATTTTATAAACACCCTTGGAGATATTGTTAAAATTGTAAATGTAGCTCCCGAATACGAAAATGCTTTTGATTTTATTAAAAGGTATAAAGGTAAAACATCAATAGCACATACAGATTGTGATTATGATACTGCGGTCAATGCTATTAAAATGGGAGCAAATCATATAACGCATATTTTTAATGCCATGAACGGACTGAATCACAGGAATCCCGGAGTAATCGGTGCGTTTTTTGATACTGATGCGTATGCAGAAATAATTTGTGACTGTATTCATATCCACGAGGCAGTCCTGAGAATGATGTTTAACGCAAAAAGCGAACGGTTGGTTATTATTTCAGATTCCATGGCAGCAACAGGTCTTGACAACGGTCAGTATAAGCTCGGCAATCTTGATGTAACAGTAAATAACGGCAAAGCTACACTTGCAGACGGTACGCTTGCCGGCTCTGTGCTTAATGCTTATGATATGATGCGAAAACTTATAGAACACGGTGTTGATAAAGAAAAAGCAGTTGCCTGTGCAACTGAGATTCCTGCAAAATCAATAGGTATTGACGATAAATACGGAAAAATCGAAATAAACAGAATTGCGGATTTTGTTATCGCAGATTGCAACTTCAATATGGTTTCTGTTGTGCATCGGGGAGAAGTCTTGACAAATGCGTAAATATAATGTATAATCCTAACATATTTATATGATTGGGAGGGATTTCCCGTGTGGTTAGAAGTAATTGCAAGACTAATAGACATCATTAACTTTCTTGTAAGCAAGCTCAGTTAAAAATAAAATTTTAACCTCCCTTTCGGGAGGTTTTGTTGTTACTTATGCCAACTTATTGATGTATTCGCAATAGATATAGATGTTTTCGATTTTCTTTGCTTCAACGCCATTTTCGGTCTTGACAACAGGCTGTGTTTCAGAGGGTGTAACATATCTTTTGAATACTATTGCACTCTGCCCTGCTTCCATATGTAAAACCTGCTCATAATGACATTTTGTGATGTCAATTCCCAGATAGTCTGTAAGCACTCTGTCAATCGACCTGTCGGAATAACAACAGCATACACCCACATCGGTAAATACTTCAACGATCGCTTTTGCTTCTTCTACACTGATAAGGTCAATCTTGAACGTACCGTTACCGACTGCAAGCATTGAATCATTGTCAAGAATAAGTAAAGAGTTTTTCTTGTTATCCATAATGTTACCTCCGTATATAATGTTTATTTTTGTCTTAATTATAATTGACAACTGTTATAAAAATAGTTAAAATAATAGTGTAAGATTATAAAAGTGCGGTGATTACATGGCTAAAAGCAAACCAAAGGTCTATATAAGCTTTTTCGGACAGTTGAAAATTAAAACAGAGCACGGTATTGTAACAGAAAATGACATACATTCAAACCATATGAGTAAACTTATTGCATATCTCGTTCTTAACCGAAAAACGATAATTTCCTCGGACATTCTTACAGCCATACTATGGACTCAGGGAACTGATGACCCTTACGGAAATTTGAGAGGACTTGTATGCAGATTGCGAAAAATTTTAAAACCTGCATTTCCCTATGAAAGTTTTATTGTTGCCAAAAACGGCTCATATGAAATAAACAAAGCGTTTAATCTTGTTGTAGATGCCGAACAGTTATCTGTTATTTCAAAGTATAATATCAATTCGGCGGCAGCGAAGTCTTTTCTTGATAACAGCTGTTATCCGTTTATGGAGAATCTTTCATCCGATATATGGGGATTGCCCGTTGTGACATACTACAATTCAAGAATGATTACATATGTATCAACAGCTGTCAGTAAAATGATTGATGAATTTGATTATGACAGTGCAATTTTATATGCTGCAAAAGGGCTTGTAATTGACCCGTTATCGGAAGAATTGCACATTCTCATAATTACTGCATTAATAAAAAAAGGATGCCGAAAACTTGCAATCGACCACTATAATAACACGATAACTATGTTCAGAAATGAATATTCCGTAACTCCTGATCTTGCATTTAAAAATATGATTAATAAGATATTATACGGTTGATTAATATAGTCCGTTATGATAGAATAAAAACAAAGCGAGATGATATATATGGTAAAATTCAATAATAATTGGGACTATGTTCTTGAGGGTGAATTCGAAAAAGAATATTACAAAAAAATACATGATTTCCTTGTTGCTGAATACAAAAATCCTGCCTACCCTGTTTATCCTAATATGTATAACATATTCAATGCTCTGAAAATAACAGACTATCACAGCGTTAAAGCTGTTATTTTAGGTCAGGATCCATATCACGGACCTAATCAAGCACATGGTCTTTCGTTTTCGGTGCAAAATGGTGTTGAACCGCCTCCGTCACTTGTTAATATTTATAAAGAATATCACGCAGATTTAGGCTATCCTATTCCCAAAAGCGGCGATCTTACAAAATGGGCAGAAAACGGTGTATTACTACTGAATTCGGTTCTTACTGTTCGGGGCGGACAAGCAGCAAGCCACAGAGGAATGGGTTGGGAGATATTTACTGACCGTATCATTTCTCTTTTAAATGAAAGAAAGGAACCGATAGTGTTTATATTATGGGGCAGATTTGCAAGAGATAAAAAGAACTTGATTACAAATCCTTGGCATCATATACTTGAAGCTGCACATCCAAGTCCTCTTTCTGCTTACAACGGCTTTTTCGGTTGCCGACACTTTTCAAAAGCAAATGAGTTATTAGGTGACAATGCGATTGATTGGAGATTAGAATAAAACAAGAGGTTATGCCTATAAATTTTGCATAACCTCTTATTTTTATGTCGGTGCTTTTATGCATGAAGATTCAGCTATAATGTACTCATAATCTGTTGTAAAATTTTTAGGGTACAATATGTAAATTGTTGAGCCTTCTCCTGTTGAATAACTGCTACAATACTCCATATATACCAAATTTTTCATTATGTATAAGAAATCACCAATATACTTGTTTTTAAGAGAACTTAAATCATCAAGTGAATCATCGGGATGAATAGGAGTGCAAAACTCTTGCGTAGCTCCTTTGTATCTTATTTCAAGAATTGACAACGGAGTACCGTATTCATCTACCCAATACTCATTATTTGTTATATCAAGCATTATCCATTTATTAAGTTCAGAATCCCAAATTTCATTTACAACATGACAGTCATTGTCATACTGCGAGTAAGGCATTATCCATACTTTTCGTGAATAAATTCCCAATGCTAAACACATTTCATTAAGAATCTGAGCTTTACTTCTGCAATTTATACCGTTATCATCATTATCTAAGCTGTATTCAAGCAATGAAACAGCACTCATTTCTATACTGTTATCATAATCACTCTTATGTTTTAATCTTGATGAATACTCATTCATCAAATTTAATGATTTTTTGAATTCAGAACCATCACCGGCAATTTTGTCAATTTCGTATTTTTCAATTAATAGTGCATATTCATTATTTGAAAAATCGTATACAAACTCAAACTCTTCACCTTCGGCGAATTCAAGATTATTATATAATATACCGGATTCCATAGTATAAATCTGACTGACATTTTGTAAATAACTTGAAAATCCTCCTGAATCAAAACAAGCAAAATATATATTTAAGCTTATGCTTAAAATGAACATAACTGCAAAAATCGAAATACAGCTAATTAATTTCTTTTTGTTTGTCATAAAAGTTTTAACCATCCTATTTAATATATTGCACTTTATTAATTATAATATCTCTTTTTATGTTTATTGTCAAGAATGCTTGACTGCTCTGAATTTGTGTTATATAATCATTCTGACAATACTCACGGACGGTGATTTTTATGGATAAATATGCAAGATTCAGATTTCAGCCATGTATTCCTCTTGGTGATGACGGCAGATGTGTTACAGCATCAAAAAAACATACACAGCTTTCAAGAGAAGCTGCCACAGAGGGTATGGTTTTGTTAAAAAATGAAAATAACGCTTTACCTTTGGCGAACGGTGAAAAAGTTGCACTTTTCGGTAAAGCTACGATTGAATATATAAAAGGTGGCGGTGGAAGCGGCGATGTTAATGTTCCGTACATTCGCAACATCTTTGACGGATTTAAAATGAAAGAAAAAGATGGCAAAGTTTCTGTTTTTATGCCTCTTGTTGACTTTTATAAAGATTATGTTGAGAAAGAAAGTGTGCATATTCCTACACAGGCACAAATCAATGCCACATGGGATATAGTTAATGCGATGGAGTTCTGCACAAAGCGTGACGACATGACTTATGACACTTTTGCAAGTATGCATGTGAAAGAACCTGCCGTTCCCGACGAATTAATTAAAAAGGCATCAGAATATGCAACAACTGCAATTATCACAATAAGCCGTTTTTCAGCAGAGGGTGTTGACCGCAGACCGATTCCCGGAGACTACTATCTTTCTGACGTAGAAAAAGAACTTATTGATAAAACTTGTGAGCTTTTCAGCAAGGTTGTTATTGTTATCAATTCAGGTGCTACAATCGACTGTGAATACTTTGCAGAAAATGATAAAGTATCTGCCGTTCTTATGAGCTGGCAAGGCGGTATTGAAGGCGGTGCAGCTATTGCCGATATTCTTTGCGGTGATGTTAACCCATCAGGAAAGATGACAGATACTATCACAAAATCATATGATTATTATCCCTGTAAAGATGAGTTCTGGGAGAGCTTTCAGTATATTGATTATTCCGATGATATCTACGTCGGCTACAGATATTTTGAAACAATCCCCGGTGCAAAGGAATATGTACGTTATCCTTTCGGTTTTGGTCTTTCCTATACAACGTTTGAATTAAGCGGAAAGGTTTGCTGTGAAAGCGAGGGTAACGTTGTTGCTGTTGTTAATGTTAAAAATACAGGCAATAAAGCCGGTAAAGAAGTTGTACAGCTTTATTACTCAGCACCTCAGGGTAAACTCGGCAAACCAGCAAGAGAGCTGTGTGCGTTTAAAAAGACAAAACTTTTAGCTCCCGGTGAGTCCGAAACAGTCGTAATGAGCTGCAAAGTCAGCGATATGGCAAGTTTTGACGATTTGGGGAAAATTCAAAAATCCGCATTTGTTCTTGAAAAAGGTGAATACAAATTTTACCTTGGTACTTGTGTAAGATGTGCAGAAGAGCTTGAATATAAATATATTGTAAATGAAGATACTGTTACCGAACAGCTTTCTGATTGGTGCAAACCTTTTAAACTTGAAAAGCGTATGCTTGCTGACGGCACATTTGAGGCACTTCCTACCGGTGAAGAAATGTATCTTTGCGGAATTAATGAACCTACAGGTGCAAAAGCTCCCGAAAAACTTGTAATGTTTGATGAAGTTGGAAAAAGTATTACATTGGATGAATTTGTTGCACAGTTCACTGTTGATGAATTGGTGGATTTTGTAGGCGGTCAACCCAAAACAGGTGTAGCAAATACAGGTTGTTTCGGCGGACTTCCCCGTCTTGGTATTCCTGCAATTCCTACAGCAGACGGCCCTGCAGGTTTAAGACTTGATGTTGAAACAGGTATTCCTACTACAGCATGGCCTTGTGCTACTCTCCTCGCCTGCTCATGGAATCCCGAATTGATTTACACCGTCGGTGCGGCAGGCGGTGCAGAAATAAGAGAAAACAATATCGGTATCTGGCTCGCACCTGCTCTTAATATTCACAGAGACCCACTTTGCGGCAGAAATTTTGAATATTATTCGGAAGACCCGCTTGTTTCAGGTAAATCAGCCGCGGCACTTTCAAGAGGTGTTCAGTCTCAGAAAGTCGCTGTTTCGATAAAGCATTTTGCTTGTAACAACAAAGAGGCAAACAGATATGATATTGATGCAAGAATATCCGAAAGAGCTTTGCGTGAAATCTATCTTAAAGGTTTTGAAATAACGGTTAAGGAAGCAGCCCCGTGGACTGTAATGTCATCATATAACAGAATCAACGGTCAGCACACATCTGAAAGCTATGAGCTTCTTACGGGTATTCTCCGTGATGAATGGGGCTTTAAAGGTATGGTTGAAACCGATTGGGGCGTTAAAAATAATCCTGTTGTTGAGGTTAAAGCAGGTAATGATATGAAGATGCCCACAGGTTATCCCGATGAACTTAAAGCGGCTTATGAAAACGGTGACCTTACGAGAGCAGACCTTGAACTGTGTGTAAAGAGAATTCTTGAAATGACAATGAAGCTTGCTCAATAAAATTAAAATCCCGTTCAAGAAGTTCAGTCTTCATTGAGCGGGATTTCTTACGGTTGTATGCTTTTGGATTTGGCGGTCGTCTAGTGACAGGATTAATTTGCCATGTGTTTCTGAATTGCTTGTAATATTCTTTTTTTTCTTTCTTTGTCATTTTTGACAGCTCTTTATTCATTTTTTATCACCTCGGAAAATATAATAACATATTATTTAAAATTTTTCAATAAAAAGTATTGACATTCATTCTTTTTGTGATATAATATTCAAGCAATCAGAAATGGACCATTAGCTCAGTTGGTTAGAGCAACCGGCTCATAACCGGTTGGTCCGGGGTTCG
>CAZBVV010000050.1:0-12289 GCA_964495345.1 uncultured Eubacteriales bacterium | reverse complement strand
CTCACTCCTCACTTCTAACTTCTAACTCCTCACTTCTCACTTCTAACTGATAAATCTGATTATTCTTTTTCGCCTGTATTTTCATATTTGACATTCATTTTTGTGCAAATTCAACAAGATATGGCAAAAAATATTAGCACCCTCTCTTGCAATATAGTCAAAAAACATCTTGAAATATTAAAAAAAGTTTGATAAAATAAATGTAACTGTATTGCAAAGGGGTGTTTTTGTGGAAAGAAAAATCAAGGATGATTACCGTGTGCCAATGTACCTGTTCCACGAGGGTACGAATGCCAGAGCCTACGAATTTTTAGGTGCACATAAAACGGCAGATGGCAAAGCAGTATTCAGAGTGTGGGCTCCCAATGCAAAGGCTGTCAGCGTTGTGGGTGATTTCAACGGTTGGTCAGATGAAGCAAACAAAATGGAGCTTATCAATAACGGCGGTATCTGGGAAACGGAAATCGAAAACATCAACGTTTACGATACCTACAAATATTGCATTTTTGCCAAGAACGGTAAAAAATACATGAAAGCCGACCCCTACGGTTTTCATACCGAAACAAGACCCGATACTGCTTCAAAATTCTACGATATAAGCATTTTCGAGTGGGACGACGAAGAATGGCAGGCAGAAAAAAAGAAACATTCAATATACGCATCGCCTGTTAATATATACGAAGTTCACGCAGGCTCATGGAAAATGCACGATGACGGCAATTTCTATTCCTACAGAGAGCTTGCAAACACAATAATTCCCTATGTAAAAAATATGGGCTACACTCACATTGAGTTCCTGCCCCTTACGGAATATCCCTTTGACGGTTCGTGGGGTTATCAGGTTACAGGCTATTTTGCACCCACTTCCCGATACGGTTCACCGGAGGATTTTGCATATCTTGTAAACGAATGTCACAAAAACGGCATAGGCGTTATTATGGATTGGGTTCCCGCCCATTTCCCCAAGGATGCACACGGTCTTTACGAGTTCGACGGTACTCCCTGTTACGAATATGCAGACCCAAGAAAGGGCGAGCATTACCAATGGGGCACTCGAATATTCGATTACGGCAAAAACGAGGTACGCAGTTTTCTGCTTTCAAGTGCGGAGTTCTGGCTTAAAGAGTATCATATTGACGGCTTGCGAGTGGATGCGGTTGCATCAATGCTCTACCTTGACTACGGCAGGGATGACGGTCAATGGATAGCCAATAAACACGGCGGCAGAGAAAATCTTGAAGCGGTTTCATTTTTAAGAAAGCTCAACGAGGTAGTTTTCTGCGAGCATCCGGAAGTGCTTGTTATCGCAGAGGAAAGCACCGCATGGCCTCTTGTTACAAAACCCGGTTCTGTGGGCGGCTTAGGCTTCAATTTTAAATGGAACATGGGCTGGATGAACGATATACTCAAATATTTCGCTCTTGACGGCTACTTTAAAAAATATAATCACGACCTTGTAACGTTCTCTCTGTTCTACGCATTTTCCGAGAATTTTGTGTTACCCATATCACATGACGAGGTTGTTCACGGCAAAAAGTCATTGATTGACAAAATGCCCGGCACTTATGAAGAAAAATTCCACGCCCTGAGAGCATTTTTGGGATATATGTATGCTCATCCCGGCAAAAAACTGCTGTTTATGGGTCAGGAATTCGGTCAGTTTATCGAATGGGACGAGAAAAAGTCGCTTGATTGGTTCTTGCTTGACTACGATTCCCACAGGCAGCTTCATAACTATGTTAAAAAGCTCAATCATTTCTATAAAGATAATTCCCCCATGTGGGAAATCGACTATTCATGGGACGGCTTCAAGTGGATTGTAAGCGACGACTGTGACAACTCCGTTATCGCATTCACAAGAACGGACGAAAAAGGCGAAACTGTTGTGGTTGTGTGCAACTTTACCCCCGTGGCAAGAGATTCATATAAAATCGGCGTTCCCGAAAAAGGTACTTACGAAATAATCTTCAATTCCGATGCAAAGGAATTCGGCGGCACGGCGTACACCAAAAAGCGTGTTTATAAAACAAAGAAAACGGCTATGCACGGTATGGAATATTCAATAGACCTTACTTTGCCTCCGCTTTCTGCAACATATTTAAAACTCAGAAAAAGCGAAACTAAAAATACGAAAGGATGATTTTCAATGGCAAGAAAAACTGAATGTCTTGCGATGCTCCTTGCAGGCGGTCAGGGCAGCAGACTTGGTATTCTTACTAAAAACGTGGCAAAACCGGCAGTGCCCTACGGAGGAAAGTACAGAATTATTGATTTCCCTCTGTCAAACTGCGTAAACTCAGGTATTGATACGGTAGGTGTTCTTACACAGTATCAGCCTCTTGAACTTAACGATTACATCGGCAACGGTCAGGCATGGGACCTTGACAGAGCTAACGGCGGCGTGCATATTCTCTCACCCTATCAGCAGATTAAGGGTACGGATTGGTACAGAGGCACGGCAAACGCTATTTATCAGAACATAAACTTTATTGACAGATACAATCCCGAATACGTTGCAGTTCTTTCCGGTGACCATATCTATAAAATGGATTACTCAGAAATGCTTAAATTCCACAAGGAAAAGGATGCGGCTTGTACTATAGCTATGCTGGAAGTTCCGTGGGAAGAGGCATCAAGATTCGGTCTTATGTTCGTTGACGACGACGGCAAAATCACCGCATTTGAGGAAAAACCCAAAAATCCCAAGAGCAACAAGGCTTCAATGGGCGTTTATATGTTCACATGGAGCAAGCTTCGTGAGTATCTTATTGCAGACGAAGCAAAGGAAGGCTCATCAAACGACTTCGGTAAGGACGTTATCCCCGCTATGCACACGGCAGGCGAAAAGATGTTTGCATTCCCCTTTGACGGCTATTGGAAAGACGTCGGAACTATCGACTCTCTTTGGGAAGCTAACCTTGATATGCTCAATCCCGTTGCAAATATCGACCTTTCCGACAAGTCTTGGAAGATTTTTTCCAACAACCCCGTAACTCCGCCTCAGTATATTTCCGATAAAGCTGACGTGCAGAATTCACTTATCACAGGCGGCAGCCACATTGAGGGTATAATCGACTATTCCGTGCTTTTCTCAAACGTTATCGTAGAAGAGGGTGCAGAGGTTAAATATTCAATCGTAATGCCCGGTGCAAAGATTGAAAAGGGTGCAAAGGTTCAGTACGCTATGGTTGCCGAGAACGCAGTTATCAAAAGCGGTGCCGTTGTCGGTGAAGACCCCTCAGAATGTGCAAACCGTGACGATTGGGGCGTAGCCGTTGTAGGTCCTCAGCTTACGGTGGGCGAAAATGCAAAGGTAAAAGCAAAAACAATGGTTGTTGAAGATGTTGAAGGAGGTGCAACGGTATGAGAGCAAATAACGTTTTAGGTATTCTTTTTACAGATACTTATTCAGAGTGTATAAGCGACCTTACCGCATTAAGAACGATGGGCTCGGTTCCCTACGGCGGAAGATACCGTTTTGTTGATTTTGCACTTTCAAACATGGTTAACTGCGGCATTTCAAAGGTTGGTGTCGTTACAAAGAGCAACTACCGTTCACTTATGGACCATCTCGGAACGGGTAAACCCTGGGATTTGTCAAGAAAAAATGAGGGTCTGTTCATGCTTCCTCCTTTTAACAGAGGTGTGGGTGCATACACAAACCGTCTTGATGCATTAAAGGGCATTATGGACTTTATCCACATGTCAAAAGAAGAATACGTCATTCTCTGCGATACAAATATCGTTTGCAATATGGATTTCGGCAAGCTCATTGAGTATCATATTGATAAAAATTCAGACATCACAATCTGCTACAAAGAGGGCAAATATCCTCAGCTTGGCAATATCATGCACTTTAAGTTTGACGAGGGTGACAAAATCCGCAAGGTTGCAGTTCCTCCCGTTGCAGAAGACGGCGAGGGTGCATACGGTGTAAACTACATTGTAATGAAAAAGTCACTTCTTGAAAGACTTGTAAATCAGGCAACTGCAGGCGATTACGATGTATTTGAAAAAGAAGTTATAATGAAGAATGTTGACAAGCTCAACATTTACGGCTATAAGATTGATACTTACTGCTCAGTAATTGACAGCGTTCAGACATATTTCGACACAAATATGGATCTTCTTGACCCCGCAAAGAGAGACGAGATTTTTGACCGTTCAAATCCCGTTTTCACAAAGGTTAACGACGATATGCCGTCAATTTACGGCATCGGCTCAACTACAAAGAACTCCTACCTTGCAGACGGATGTAAGATTGAGGGTACGGTTGAAAATTCAATTCTTTTCAGAGGCGTTCACGTTGCAAAAGGTGCAGTCGTTAAAAATTCAATCATCATGCAGTCGTGCTACATCGGTGAGGATGCAAACCTTAACTGCGTAATCATGGATAAACACGGCGTGGTAAGACCCAGAAAGAATATTTCCGGTGATATCACATATCCTATCTATATCGGCAAAAATATCACAATTTAATAAATTTAAGGGACAGTTCGCTGTCCCTTTTTTGATATATTATTTAGTTAGGAGTTAAGGAAGCAGCAAAGCGGCTTGGATTTAAATAGTTCAAAAGGCGAAGCCTTTTCCTCCACTCCTCACTCCTCACTACTAACTGATAAATTATTGTTTGTGCTTTTCCTTTAATATTCTTACATTTTCATCAACCTGTTTTTTATGCAAAGGATACCAGAACCACAATATTATTGCTAACATAACAAATCCTGCCGCAGGAATGAGCGTTGAAATATCGTAAATACCGTCAAGCACTTGATTTGTCTGGGAAATTCCCAGACTTGCGTTTTTTTCGCTGTATCCGATGAACGTAAGCAACCAACCTGAAATACCCGAAGCAAATGCCTGACCGAGCTTTCTTGCAAAGGAATACAGGGCATACACCACACCGTCCTCACGGATGCCGTTTTTGATTTCAGAATAATCTATAACATCTGTAATCAACGCCCAGTTAACCATTGAAAACATACCAAGCCCAAACCAGCACAGTGCTTGCAGAATAATATAAATCCACACATTTTCAGGGCGGAAAATGTACATCACAACGCATACGATTGCGGCAAGAATTGCCGAAAACACGCTTGTTTCAGCCTTTCCGAGACGCTTTGTAACAGGGTTTGTGATAACAGCCGCTGCAGTCATGCTTACAAGCATTAAAATGGTGGAAATTGATTGAGCCGTTGCGTTGTTATAGTATTCGGGGTAAACATAGCCTGCCATGTTTTGCATCGTAAGCTGTGCAAGCAGTACGACTATTGATGCCGCAATAATCGAAATCAACGCTCTGTTTTTTACTGCGTTTGTGAACATCGTACTTATGGAATTTTTCTTCCATTCATCATCACTGTGCTCCGGTTTGACTCTTTCGGTTATCATGAAATAACAAAGCAGATAACATATTATTGCAAGAACTGAAAAAATGCCTGCAATCAGCGTAACTCTGTTGCCAACAAGAATTTCTTTGCCGGCGTCGTTTTTCTGATACGCAAAAACAGGTAAGCCTACGCCGATGATAACTCCTGCAAATACACCGCCCATGGTACGGAATGTTGAGAGTGACTGCCTGTGAGTAGGTTCAGCAGAGATTGCCGATGCCATTGAGCCGTAAGGAATGTTGATTGCCGTGTAAAAAAATGAACCCCAAAGAATGTATGTTACCGTAAGGTAAGTTATTTTTAACCACATGGGCAGATTTGCAAGTCCGCTTTGGTAAATCAAAAATGATGCGACAGCCACAGGGATGCACATTCTGAGAATCCACGGCTTGAATTTTCCGTTTTTGTTGCCTCGGCTTCGGTCACAGATTCTGCCCATTGTAACGTCCGTAAACGCATCAACAAATCTTGCAAGCATCATAACCGTACCTATAACACCTGCGGAAACGCTCATTACGTCTGTGTAAAATTTCATTAATATGGTGGTTGAAAAAACAAAGGTAAAATCGTTGCCGAAATCTCCGAATAAATATCCTAATTTATCACGGATGCCGAAAGGTCTTACATCTTTTAAAACTTTAGCCATGAAAACACATCCTTGAAGCAATGTACAATGTACAATTATTTTCCGTCATTATTCATTATTTATCTATATCCAGAAACAATAAAAAAATCCCGAAACAATGTTCGGGAAAATGATTATTTCTTACTTTTTTTTGTTACCTTTCGCATCGTGCCGTCGGGATTAACTATTGTGGTATGCTCAAGATGACCTACAAGCGAAGCTTTGAACGATGCCACGTATTCATCCCTTAAAATTTTTTGCTCAGCTTTTTCTTCGTCAGTAAGACCTATTGTTTTTGACTTTCTTGCAAGCTCGTTGATTCTGTCAATTTTTTTCTGTTCCATTATTATCACCGAAAATATTATATATTATTACAAAAAAATTTGCAATAGATACTTGAAGAATTTTAATTTGATTGTATAATATAGATGTTAATTCATAATTCACAATGCATAATGCATAATCAACTTAAATTAAAAATTGTGTGTAATACTTGGATTTTAACATTATAATGGTTTAAAAGGCGTAGCCTTTTCCTTAATTATGAATTATGAATTATGCATTATGAATTGTAAATTTAAAAGGAGCAAATATCATGACCATTTTTTCTGCTATCGAATCATTACTCAACTACGGTGAAAGCAATTCTCTTTTTGAAAAAGAAGACAGAATTTACTGCCGCAATCTTATGCTTGACGTTCTTCATCTTGATTCCTTTGAAGATGCCCAGAGCTGTGATGCTCCTCTTGAGGACATTCTTGCAACAATTCTTGACTATGCCTGCGAACAGGGAATTATCGAAAACAGCGTTACGTACAGGGATTTGTTCGACACGAAAATTATGAATTGCATGATGCCCCGCCCCTCAGAGGTTATAAAAAAGTTCAATACGCTTTACGCTGAAAATCCCGTTGATGCTACCGATTGGTATTACAATATCAGCAAAGCATCCGATTACATAAGAACATATCGCATCCGTAACGATATGAAATGGCTTGCCGAAACTCCTTACGGCGAAATGGATATTACAATCAATCTTTCAAAGCCCGAAAAAGACCCCAAGGCGATTGCCGCCGCCGCAAAGATGAAAGCCGCATCTTATCCCAAGTGTGCTCTTTGCAAGGAAAACGAGGGTTATGCAGGCAGAGTCAATCACCCTGCAAGAGAGAATCACCGTATTATTCCTCTTACCGTTGACGGCGGTGAGTGGTTTATTCAGTATTCTCCATACGTTTATTACAACGAGCATTGTATTGTGTTCAACGGTGAACACACTCCCATGAAAATTGACAAGAGTGCGTTCAGAAAGCTCTTTGATATAGTTAAGTATCTGCCCCATTACTTTGTGGGTTCAAATGCTGATTTGCCTATCGTCGGCGGTTCGATTCTTTCACACGAGCATTTTCAAGGCGGTCATTACGAGTTTGCCATGGCTAAAGCAGAAGTTGAAGAAGCTCTTGATTTCAAAGGCTTTGATGACGTTGATGCAGGTATCGTAAAATGGCCCATGACGGTAATCCGTCTTTCGGGCGAGAACACAGAAAGCATAGTTGAGCTTGCGGATAAAATTCTTCTTTCATGGAGAGGATATTCCGACGAAGAAGCTCTTATTCTTGCCGAAACTCACGGCACACCCCACAATACAATCACTCCTATCGCAAGAAAGAGGGGAGATAAGTTCGAGCTTGACCTTGTGCTTCGTAATAACATCACAACTGAGCTTTATCCCGACGGATATTATCATCCTCACCCCGAGCATCACCATATCAAAAAAGAGAATATCGGTCTTATCGAGGTTATGGGACTTGCCGTTCTGCCTGCAAGACTTAAAGGCGAAATGGAAGCTCTTGCAAAAGCTATTGTAAGCGGTGCGGATATTACAAGTGACGAGGTGCTTTCCAAACACGGCGATTGGGTGGAGCAGATTAAGGCAAAATACACGGATATTAATGCTGATAACGTTCAGGATATTCTTAAAAAGGAAATAGGCATTGTTTATTCCGAAATTCTTGAACAATGCGGTGTTTACAAACGCACCGAAGAGGGCAGAGAATATTTCCACAGATTTATTGATTACATAAATAATTTATAATTCATAATGCATAATGCATAATTAGCGAAAGCCGGAATTGTGCAGATATCCTGTAGGGAGCGACGCCCTCGTCGCTCCGATTGATGAAAATGTGCCATTTTCATCAATAAAAGATTTATAACAATTTCAATAATATCAATTTTGGTGTAAATTATTTCGTTAAAATTATCAAAATCGCAGATTTTGATGAATCGGAGCGACGAGGGCGTCGCTCCCTACAATTCTCTTTATTGGTTTTGTGTCCGTATACAAAATATAAATATTTTTATTTTTACAGAAAGGAACGATTTTATATGAATAAGTTTTTTAAAGACGGTATGACCGTGCTTTTTCAGGGCGACAGCGTAACGGATTGTCACCGTGACAGAGATATTTCAGACAGTATGGGTGAGGGATATCCTGCAATTTTTAAGAATATCTACAACAAACTCTTTCCCGATAATAAAGTAAAATTTGTAAACAGAGGTGTCTCCGGCGACAGAGTGAGAAACCTGCTTGAAAGATATGATGCGGATTTCAAGGCGATAAATCCCGATTTTGTGTCAATTATGATTGGTATTAACGATACATGGAGAGCATTTGATGATAAAGATTTCTGTTCTCCCGAGCGTTTTGAGCAGGAATACGATTTGCTCCTTTCAAAAATTAAAGCAGATTTCCCCAATGCAAAAATTCTTATAATTGAGCAGTTTGCTCTTATAAATCATCCGGAAAGACATTGGACTGACGACCTTGACCCCAAAAGAGCAATCACAAGGCGTATGGCTGAAAAATATGCTGATTATTTCATTCCTATGTACGATATTTTAAACAGTTCAGCAGACAATGAATTTCCGCTTTCAGAGCTTTCTGCCGACGGCGTACATCCTGCGCCAACAGGTCATTCATACATCGCAACAGAGATATTAAAGGTTTTAGGAATAATATAAACAATAATTTAGTACACACTTTTCAAGCCTCCCTCGTTGAGGGAGGTGTCAATGCGTAGCATTGACGGAGGGAGTTAAAGAGCTGAAAACTCAGCAGAATAGCCGTTTTTAACACTCCCTCAGTCAGCTTCGCTGACAGCTCCCTCAGGGAGGGAGCCTTGTGTTCTCTCAGATAAATTATTTTTCAACCTAAATAAAATTAAAATTTTTGAATTTACTCTTTATTTTTGCAAAAAGATGTGTTAGTATATAATGTGTATACATTTTTAAGGAAGGATTTTGCCATGTCGTCACCTCTTGCAGACAGAATAAGACCCATGATGCTTAGTGAAGCGGTCGGTCAAAGGCATCTTCTTTCCGAGGGCGCACCCCTTAGGAATATTATAGAATCGGGCGTTGTTCCGAATCTTATTTTCTACGGGCCGTCGGGTACGGGTAAAACCACCGTTGCCAATATTATTGCGGCATCCACCAACAAAAAGCTCTGCAAGCTCAACGGCACAAATGCTTCAATTTCCGATATCCGTGATATCGTAGCTCAGATTGACACGGTTGCCGCACCAAACGGCATACTCCTGTATCTTGATGAAATTCAGTATTTCAATAAAAAGCAACAGCAATCCTTACTTGAATATATCGAAAACGGTTCGATTACGCTGATTGCTTCCACAACCGAAAACCCCTATTTTTACATATACAGTGCAGTTTTAAGCAGATGCACCGTGTTTGAGTTCAAAACGGTTTCTGCAGATGACGTTATTCCCGCAATCGAGCGTGCATTCCGCCTTATTTCCGAGGAAATGGGATGCGGAGTTGATATTGAGGACGGCGTTATCAAGCATATTGCTTATGCTTGCGGCGGTGACGTGCGTAAATCCGTTAACACCGTGGAGCTGCTTTATCTGAGTGCCCCCGTTCCGAAAGAGGGCGAAAACAGAAAAATTACTCTTGAAAACGCTAAACAGCTTTCGCAAAAAACCTCTCTGCGTTACGATAAGGACGGCGACGAGCATTACGATTTGCTCTCCGCCTTTCAGAAATCCATGCGTGGCTCAGATGCCGATGCGGCAATACATTATCTTGCAAGGATTCTTGCGGCAGGTGATTTACCCTCTGCGTGCAGACGGCTTATGGTTTGTGCCTGTGAGGATGTGGGGCTTGCTTATCCGCAGATTATGCCCATCGTCAAAGCTTGCGTTGATATTGCCTTGCAGGTCGGACTTCCCGAAGCAAGACTTCCTCTTGCGGATGCGGTTATCCTTGTTGCAAATTCACCCAAATCCAATTCGGGGCACGATGCAATAAACGCCGCCATGGCAGACCTTCAGGCAGGTAATTACGGTCCGATTCCCCGTCAGTTGCAGAATAAGCATTTTGACGGTGCTGATGTTAAGAATAAAGGACAGTTTTATATTTATCCCCACGATTATCCCGACCATTGGACGTATCAGCAGTATCTTCCCGACGTGATTAAGGACAGAGTGTATTACGTGCCGGGTGACAATAAAAATGAACAGGCAGCCAAGGAGTATTGGGATAAAATTAAAAAGAAAAAGAGGACTGATTGATGAAATTCTCGGTAAGTTCATACAGCTATTGCAGACTTGTTGACTCCGGCGAAAAAACTCTTGCACAGTGTATTCAGCTTGCAAAAGATACGGGTTTCGACGGCATAGAATTTATTGATTTTGAACCGGATAACTCCATGTCAATGCTTGAATACGCCGCATTTCTCCGCAGTGAGTGTGAACGGATTGGCATTGAGCCTGTTGCATATACAGTAGGTGCAGATTTTATAAACGGAAGCGGCGGCGACCTTTCAAAAGAGATTGAACGCCTTAAAGGACAGGTTGATGTTGCGGCGGCTCTGGGTGTAAAGCTCATGCGTCACGATTCATCAAGAGGCTTTGATAATAAAGAACGTGGTTACAAAGGTTTTGACGATGCTCTTCCCCGAATCGTTGAGGGAATAAGAGCCGTTACCGAGTACGCAAAGACCTTCGGCATTAAAACCATGACCGAAAATCACGGATTCTTTTGTCAGGAGAGTCTGAGAGTTGAAAAAATCGTAAACACCGTAGCAAACGATAATTTCGGTTTGCTTATAGATATGGGCAATTTTATGTGTGCCGACGAAAACCCCGTTGAGGCTGTGGGCAGGCTTGCACCTTACGCATTTCATGTTCACGCTAAGGATTTTCACAAAAAAAGCGGTAACGCACCATTTTTCTGTGACGGTTTCTTTAAAACGAGAGGCGGTACGTATTTAAGAGGGGCAATTATAGGTCACGGGGATGTTCCCGTTTATCAATGCCTTTCAACCCTTATCGCAAACGGCTATGACGGCTATGTCACCGTTGAATTTGAAGGTATTGAAGACCAGATTACAGGCACAACCTACGGTCTTAACACATTAAAAAAGATGTGTGCATCAATTTGTTAAACTGTCCAAGCGGTTTAAATATATAAAAAAATTTAAGGAGTGTTTCCTAATGAAAAAAAAGATTTTTGCAATTATTTTAAGCCTTGTACTCTGTGTGGCTTGTTGCGTACCTGTTTTTGCAGCAGATGAGTCATCTTTCGATATTGAGAGTATTCTTGCATCTGATATCGCACAGGAGATAATGGCAACAGAGGGTATGTCCGATATAACAAATGTTGTTATTGATGCAGTTCTGAGCATCGGCAGTATTGATATACAGGCTATGGGTCAGGAAAAAGCAACCGCATTTATTCAGAACATTATCGGCATGGTAGGCGAGGAGCTTCAGGATACTGTTACGAATATTGATGCTTTCGGAACTAACCCCATTGATATCGTTGACCGTCTTTTCGAGCTTGAAATCAACGAAACTATCGAAGAAAACAAAGAGCCCGAAAATACGGAGGATGACCTTGTTATCACTTACGGTGACGTTGACGGCGACGGTGTTATTACAGCCGCAGACGCAAGACTTATTCTCCGCAGAGCTGCTGATCTTATCAAGTTTACCGACGAGCAGGATTACCTTGCTGATATTGACTATGACGGTGTAGTTACAGCCGCAGATGCAAGAATTGCTCTTCGTATCTCCGCAGGTCTTGATTCTATTGAGAATTATCTTTGATATTTTAAATTATAGTTAAGAGATGGCAGCAGCCGTCTCTTTTTTTGCTTTATAAACTGCGTTTCAAAGATTGTTTTGTACAGTTGATTTTATAAATGTAGGGAGCGACGCCCTCGTCGCTCCGATTGATGAAAATGTACCATTTT
>CAZBVV010000049.1:0-12354 GCA_964495345.1 uncultured Eubacteriales bacterium | reverse complement strand
CGGGACATATAATTTTTTTGCTTTATGGAAACGCAGTTTCCTATAAAGTAAAAAAGGACGGTAAAAAACCGCCCTATAATATATACATTTAATTTTATAATTCTACTACAAATACAGCTTTTTCATCTGTCCAAAAGTTTGTTTCGTACTCAATTTCAATAGATTCTGCATTTTCGGGAACTTCAAAATAAACATAACCGGATGCACTTCTACCGGAAGAAAGAGTTACAGTAGAAAGTTCATCATCAGCATACCAATATTCTGATGCAGGCTGATTATCCGCATAACAAGCAAATTCATAAGGACTGATATAATAGTCAGATGAGCTGTTATTTTTTACATCAATTTTTATTCTGATAACCATATTACCCGATGCCGGTTTACTATACTGGTCATAGCCGGTCCATTTTTCCGCCGCCACATATGTAATTGCAACATCACCGTAGTTGAGTACATCTCCAACATGATATTTACCGTCACCGACTTGCGTAGTAGTTTCAGCTGCAATCTCTGTTGTAGTTCCGGAATCATTCTGTTCAACTACAGCATTACCGGAGTCGGCATTTGTATCTGCTGAATCATCACCGCCGCCGACTGCACTGATAAGTGCAATTACAACCACAACAATTATTACCCAAAACCACCATTTTTTAGTAATGGGCTTTTTCTGTTTTGCAGGTTTTCCGTTTGTGTTAACACCTACACCACATTCAGGACAGAACTGTGTTCCGTCGGGAATTTCTTTTTTACAATTTGGACATAACATAAATATACCTCCGTAAATTTTATTACATTACACATTTTACTGCAAAATGCAGTAAAAGTCAATACTGCATTTTGCGGTAGATTATACTTTTTTCGGTGATATTTATGTACAGAAATATTAGAGAATTAAGAGAAGATAACGACATTACACAAAAATTTATTGCCGCATACCTTAACTGTTCACAGCAGGTATACAGCAATTACGAATTAGGACAAAGAGATTTGCCCACAGATATTTTAATTAAATTAGCAGATTTTTACAATGTGTCCACTGATTACCTGCTGGGACTTACGGAGAATAAAGAGAGGAACAGGTAAACAATAATTTAGCGGAGCAGAAGCCAAATGGTGTGTTCCGTAGGGAGCGTCGCCCTCGTCGCTCCGATTGATGAAAATGTACCATTTTCATCAATTCAAAAAACTGTACAAACAAAAAAAAAGCAAGCCTCCCTCGTTGAGGGAGGTGGATTTTGCGAAGCAAAAGACGGAGTGAGTTAAAAGTCTATAAATTCAGCAGAATAGCCATTTTTTACTCCCTCAGTCAGCTTCGCTGACAGCTCCCTCGGGGAGGGAGCCTTGTTCTCTTTTTTGATTTTGTTCGATAATCAACAATAATCAAAATCGCAGATTTTGATTATTCGGAGCGACGAGGGCGTCGCTCCCTACGATTATCACTTTGATATTCCGCTAAATTATTGTTTATCTCGGAATTTTC
Organism: uncultured Eubacteriales bacterium; assembly: GCA_964495345.1. Classification (GTDB taxonomy): domain Bacteria; phylum Bacillota; class Clostridia; order Oscillospirales; family Acutalibacteraceae; genus UBA1081. The sequence goes on along the minus strand of CAZBVV010000049.1, from coordinate 10,874 downwards.
ACAGTAAACTCACTGCCTTTGCCGATTTCACTTTCAACGGATACGGTACAGCCCGTAATATTGCATATTGCCGCAACAAGCGAAAGTCCCAGACCGTTACCCATTGATTTATGAGAGGTATCACCCTGATAGAATTTTTCAAAAATATGCTCTTTTACATCTGCACTCATACCCTCGCCCTCGTCAAAGACTGTAACACAGATATATTTTTCATCCGATTCGTCAATTCTCACACCGAATCTGCCGCCGTTACAGCTGAATTTGATTGCATTACCGATAAGGTTATTCCATATCTGTCCTATCAATTCCTCATTACCGCAGCAAGTACATTCGGGCAAATCAAGCTCCGGCTCAAGGTCTTTATCCATCCATTGTTTTTCGTACATAAGTACGGAGCGTCTTAACTGTTCGTCGAGCCTGTATATCTGCTTTTTTGGTGTACTGCTGTCGGATTCAAGCTTTGACAGCTTAAGTACGTTATCAACAAGTCCTGACATCTGTGCAACGGATTGACATAAAAGTGTAAAATATTCCAACCTTTTTTCATTTGAAAGATCGGGCTTACTCATAAGTGTAACATATCCTTGGATTGCAGACAATGGAGCTTTGAATTCATGTGAAACATTGGACACAAAATCGGAACGAAGAATCTCAATACTGTTAAGCTGGTCAATCATTTTGTTAATGGTTTCACCAAGCTCAAGCATTTCTTCCTTAAAACCGTCCGTATTAACTTTTACATCAAAATCGCCCTGGGAAACTTGCTGTGTAATTTTAGTTATTTCTTCAACAGGTTTTGAAATTCGTTTTACCCAATACGTGGCAATAATTTGACTCAGAAATATCGTCACAACGGAAAGCATTATAAAGATAATTTCTACTATATTCGTAGTTTTACTCAAATCAAATCTGCCTGAGCCGATAATAAGCACGAACAAATTTGTTAGCAGAAAAACAATAAGCAGACCTACCGCTACAACAATCAACAACATCCGTCTGTAAACGTTATTGTATGTTCGTTTAAACTCACACCATTTCATACCTTTTTACCTCTGTAGCCAAGTCCTCTTACGGTAACTACTTCGATATCTTTGCAATCTTTAAGTTTATCTCTGATTCTGTTAATATGAACATCCACGGTTCTTTCCTCAGAATCAGAGTCGTATTCCCAGAATTCATCCATAAGCTGACGGCGTGTAAAAGTTCTGTCCGTACAGGACAGAAGCTTATACAAAATAAGAAACTCCTTTTTCGGAAGTTCCGTACAGTTGCCGTCGTAAATTACGGTATGAGTATCAAGGTCAAGCACCGTATCGCCAATCTGTAATTTGCGTTCGCTTACACTTTTTGCACGACGCAGAAGTGCATATATTCTTAATATCATTTCGTTAAGGTCAACAGGTTTTACCATATAATCATCCGTGCCGGCAAGAAAGCCGTAGCGTTTATCCTCATAACTCTCCTTTGCGGAAATCATAAGTATAGGCAATTCGGGATAAAACTCCCTCACCTGACGTGTTAACCCGTAGCCGTCAAGGCAAGGCATCATTATATCCGAGAGCAACAGGTCAATGTTATTCTCCGACATAAGCTCCAATGCCTGTTCGCCGTCAAAAGCGGCAATAGTATTAAAATCGTTGGATTTTAAAGCATCGCAATAAATGCCGTTCATTCTTACATCATCTTCTGCAACAAGTACGGTAAACATAAATATCAACTCCTGCTGTATATTTTAGTTGTGTATTATAAACTTTGTATTAATTTAAAAGTTTAACAAAACTTAATATTCGTAATTTATGATGTAAATACAAATAGATATCCTCTGCTTTTTCTGCTCATAAAGTGAGATTCCCGCCCAAAAAAACGGCGGGAGTCTTGCATTTTATACTCCACTCAAATCAAAAGGCGGAGTGTATTCACTTTTTGCAGAAGAAAAGTCCTGCACATAGCCGTTTTCAATTCCTGCAAGATACATATAATCAACAGCTCGCTGATATTCATTTTCGGAAACAGGCTGTTGCAAATTGGGCATATTACAATTTACATTGGGAGTAAATTGGCTCATAAGACTGAAAATAACCTTATTATTAAATTCATCCGCAACCCAATCTATAACATCAAGTGTATTTTCAAGCTCACCGGGGAGCATCAGATGACGGATTATTACACCTTTTTGCATTATTCCCTCATCATCAAGCACCGCATCTCCCACCTGACGGTACATTTCCCTTATGGCTTCTTTTGCCGTTTGGGGATAATCCGCAGCCTTTGAGTATTTTTTTGCAATATGGGGATTAAGATATTTTAAATCCGGAAGATATATCTGCACCTTACCCTCAAATTTTCTCAAAGTTTCAACGCTGTCATAACCGCTTGAATTGTAAACAACAGGCACCGGGATAGGATTTTTGAGTGATTGCAGAATCTTATCGGCATAATGAGTGGGAGTTACAAGATTGATATTATGAACACCGCTGTAAATCAGCTCGTCATAAATCTCACAAAGCCGTTCTACCGTAATTTCTTTACCGAAACCGCCTGAACTTATCTCATAATTCTGACAAAAAACACATTTTAAATTACAACCGCTGAAAAATACCGCACCCGAACCGCCGTAACCGCTGATACAGGGTTCTTCCCAGAAATGAGCAGAAGCACGGGCAATTTTCAGAGTGTCACCCACACCGCAGACACCTGTTGTTTCCGACCTGTCAACTGCACATCTGCGTGGGCATAAATCACATAAAGACATACTTATCACCGATAAAAACCGCCGAGATTTCCCGACGGTTTAATTAATTATTCATCTACTGTTTCCGTTGCTTCGATTACGGATGTACAATGAGGACAGCGTGTTGCCTCAATATCAATTTCAGCACAGCAATAGGGGCATTTTTTTGTTACGGGAGCTTCCTCAGCTTCATTTTTCTTGCCGATTGACATAAGCTTGTTAATACCCTTAACAAGAAGGAAAAGAATAAATGCCATAATGATAAAATTGATAACAGCAGTAATAAAGTTGGATGCAAAACCTCCGATATCCTGCCAACTGTATCTTGCACCTGCGGTGATAAACTGAAGAATAGGATTGATAAAGTTGTCGGTAAGAGATGTAACGATATCTTTGAATGCAGCACCGATAATAACACCTACTGCAAGATCAAGAACATTACCCTGCAAAGCAAACTCTTTAAATTCTGCCATAAATTTTTTAATCATAAAAATTCCTGCCTTTTTTACATTTTGTTTTATTATACCACAAAAATATACAATGTCAAACAATAATTTAATTCATAATTCAAAATGCATAATGCATAATTAATTTAAATTAAAAATTGTGCGTGACGCTTGGATTTTTGGTATTATAATGGTTCAAAAGGCGAAGCCTTTTCCTCAATTATGAATTATGCATTATACATTATGCATTAATAAATTATTGCTTAACCGGATTGATTGTAACTTCTGCTATATTCGGAGCGTATGTAACGTTATCATTGAATTTATTTGCACCGTCATTTGAGAAAGTCACAACATTTTCACCTGCTACAAGCTCAATATTGGTTGTAACCGTTGTAAACGTATCCCAGCTGTAGGTATTTCTGCAATATAGATTAGTCTGCTTTTCGCCGTTTGCAGAAATGGTGATAAAATCTTCAACCAAATCAACATTATAGCTATGCACACCGTTTTCTCTGTTATTTGAATAACAGATTGTTATTTTGTATGTGCCGTCGGCAGGTACCGTTACGGTATAATCTGCACTGCCGCCATCACTTGAAATGCCTGTAATATAGTATTTATCTGCCGATGCGTTATACAGGATTTCTGCAGTATCTGAAAGTGTTGCATCCTTTGTAAGAAGTGTAACGACATTACCTTTTTCATCTGTTAAAAAAGCTTCAAGTGCGGCATTTTCAGTTAAATCTATGTAATTAAGTCCTCTTCTCAAATAAACGACAGCCTCACCATTTGCATCTGTTACGGCTTTTGCACCGTCAACCAGAATATCTGCATTTTCAGCAGTTTTGATAAGATAATATCCGTCAGCTTCGGCAATTACAAGGTATGAATTTTCTCTGTCATCATCCTTTTCGCTGTAAACTGTGGTGCCGGCTTCTTGTCTTACAAGAATACTGTCAAGCACATAAGTGCCTTTATTATGTGTAAATGTGAGATAATGTGTACCCTTTGTAAGCTCAAGAGTCATATCATAAGTGTTTGTAAGCTCACTTTTGATTGTGTTTGAAAGAGCAAGTACACTCTTTTCACCATCATCAACAGAGAAATTCACAAGAGTATCAGCTCGGTCATCACCTGTTGAGCCGTCGTTTGAGTTGCCGTAAATAATGCGAAGCTCGTATGTACCGTCTTGGGGAACTTTGATTTTAATTTTTACACCCTGTCCCTCATTTTCCATACCGCCGACCATACCCATATCCTCACCCGTTGTGGCATAAGCACTGTCGTAAGTGTAAGCACCGTTCAGAAGCTCGCCGTCTTCGGCTTCAAAACGAACATAGAGATTGTCATTTTCATATTCAATTTCTTCATCGCAAAGTGTAACGGTGATATGATATGCGGTGTCATCATCCATATCAAGAGGTATTGTCAGCTTTGAGGAGCATTTTTTTGTATATATTTCAACTGTTTCAGGTTCTGTAACCTGACCTACAAGTCCCTGATATGTAACAGCCGTGATTTCTATTTTAACATTTTTGCCGTAAAGCTCCGTTTGGTCAAGATTTTTGACAATAACTCTGCCCTTATAATCCGCACCTGCAACAAGAATATCAAGCTTATCCGCAGAATCGGAAATAGTACCCATTCCCAGATACTGCTGATAGCGGGGTTCTCGCTTTTCTTTGATTGATTTTTCCAAATCAGAATGAAGAACATCGTCAATTTCAACACTCATAAGTTTGCCTTGCATATTTGTATACCATCTGTATACCCACCAAGCAGAGTTGGGAGTGTTGTAGTCTGCACAGGTGTTACTCAGATTATTCGCAAGAAGCCAATATGCCTGATTGGAATAAACACCCGAATACTCTGAACGGACAATATATTTGAGCATTGTATTGGGGTCGCCGTTGTCCTGCATTCTGCCGTACTCTGTAACGATAACGGGAGTATCAGTTGAAATACCGTACTTTTCCTCAATAGCTTTAAGGTCTTGTACATTTGCTTCCCAATCGTAAATTGAACGGTCACCCAATTCGTGATAGATAATCACTTCGGGAACGCAGTTATTCTCTGAAGCATATTTCAGGAAATAATCTGTTTTGGTTGAGCTGTATTCATAGTTACCGGGGCCGCCGATAAGTGCGTCGGGAACAAGGCTTTTAACATAATCATATGTCATTTTCCATGCTTCGTTGAAGTTATCCATACCCTGCTCGTTAAAGGAATTCCAGCCGTTTTCACCGTCGGTTATCCACTCACCGAACCACACGCCGTTATCACATTCGTTAAAAATGCAATAGACGAGTTTATCGGCATATTCGGCATCTTTCATCTCGCTAACCGTTTGTTCAATCATGGGGAAATATGTTTCCTGTAAGTATGTTTTCCAATCGTATGTACCTGCGGCTTTGGCCTCGTCAATAGCGGCATTGTCGTAATACCATGTGGAATACATATCCTGAAGATACACAACAATATAGTCGCAGTTACCGCCTTCGATAAGAGAGGGGGCAACATCCCCCACTTCACCGATAGGATGCTGTAAGCCTCCCTGTGTTTTTGCGGAAACAGAGGATATATCAAGGCTTTCAACCATATTGTAAGAGGGTACGCCGTCCTCTGCTATACCGTAAAGATAGCCGGATGCTCCGCTTGTGACATCACCCACAAGCTCCGATGCATCAAAAATGACAGCAGGACTGCCGAAGGTTGCATCAAAACCGAGCCATGTGGGAATAAGTCCCACACCTGCAATTATAACAGCAAGAATAACTCGTAAAAACATAAAAAAGTACATATTTTTCACCTCTCGGGATTTTCGGGTTTTGCCAAAATTGAATTATATATGTGATATATCACGTAACCGGGTTTTGCCCCCGTTGGTTTTTTTAGATTTCTGACTTGTGTGTAATCAACCTCAACTGCTCCCGCCTGTCTGCCCGAACTGAAATATGCGGCAGTTTTTGCGGCAAATTCAAGTGCCGTGTCTGTAGGCTCTTTGCCATCAAGCGAAAGAATAACATGAGAACCGGGAGCTTTTTGAATATGAAACCACAAATCTGTTTTTAACGCAGTTTTAAGTGACAGCTTATCATTCTGAACATTGTTTCTGCCCACATAAACCTTAAAACCGTCGGGAGTGGTAAATTCCAAAGGCGGCAAGGGCTGATTCTTTTTCTGTTTGCCCTGTGATTTATGCTTAACAAAGCCTCCGTCCGCAAGCTCCTGACGGATTTCGGCTATTTCACGCTCTGTTTCGGCTCTGTTGAGTTCGTCAAGAACGGTACGCAGATATTCAAGGTCATGTCTGCCCTGTTCAATAAGCTCTGTAAGTTTTTCTTCTGCGGTACGCATTTTGCGATATTCTTTATAGTATCTTTGTGCATTCTCCGCAGGAGTAAGCTCAGGCTTTACCGCAATACGGATTAATTTGTTTTCATCGTAATAATTTTCAACCTCATAAAAGGGTACGCCTTTTGTAAGTCGGTAAAGATTGGCATTGATAAGCTCTGCAAAAATGCGTTTTTCCTCTCTGCCACGGCATTGTTCAAGCTCCGTCATCTGGTTGCTGATTTTTTTAGCAAGGCGTTCAATAAGATTGTTTACCGTTCTGAAAAAGTCCTCTGCTTTACTCCTTGTGCGTAAAATCCGTTCCCTCTCATAATAAAAGTCTTCAAGCAACTGCGAAAGAGATTCACATGATGTACATTTCCCCACTGCTCCGAACTGAGTTATGGGAATGAATGAAAAATCAAGAAGTTTTCCGTCTGCATCGGCAACAGATGTGGGTGATACCGTTCTGTTTGCCACGGTGTTTTTAAGTATATCAAGCTCGAATTTCAGTTTTTCCGTCTGCAAAGCCGTTAATTCACTTGCAGAAATTTCACTTGCAGACACTCTGTATGCAATCTCTCTGCAAAGCAGGGGTGACATACCCTCAACGACGGTCAACAATGCTTTTGAAAGAATAACATCTTTTGCCCTGAGCTGACCGACTATTTCATCTGTATCGGTGCTGAGGATATCCAGCTTATTCTGTGCGGGCGGAAGCTCGTATTCAAGAGATGGCAAAACCTGCCTTACGGATGATTTTGAAGCATCAACACGCTTTACACTGTCAATTATGATGCCGTTTTCATCAAGAAGAATAATATTGCTGTACTGTGCCATTATTTCAACAACAAGTGTACGCTCTACTCTGTCACCGATTTCGTTTACGCAGCTGAAAACAAGCCTTAAAATACGGTCAAATCCCTCTTGCCTGATATCAATAAGCGTTGCACCGCCTAAGTGTTTACGCATAAGCATACAAAGCATAGGCGGATTTGCGGGATTTTCAATAGCATGAGTAACAAGATGCAATCTCGGAGCGTTACCGGAAGCGGAAACAAGCAATCTGAATGCACCCGAACGGGTACGCATTGTAAAAACGAACTCCGTTTTTTGTGTCTGATGAATTTTATCCACCTTTGCACCAAGCAGAATTTCCTTTAATTCCTCGCTTAAAAGATGAAGAAAAATACCGTCTAATGCCATTTAAACCACCGTTTCATAAGGACATTCCTCGAAAGCTATACATATGGGATGTTTTGGGAATGCTTTTAATAATTTATCGCAAAGGGACTCTAATACTACTTTTTCCGTTGAAAAATGCCCTGCAACAAGAAGATTTATGTTAAGTCTTTTTGCATCAAGATACTCATGGTGCTTTGCTTCTCCCGTGATAAAAGTATCACAACCTGCATTTATTGCTTCACGGATGTATTCGCCGCCTGCACCGCCGCAAACAGCAACTTTTTTTACAGTTTTTCCGCTGTCAGTAAATTTAACGCTGTTGTTGAGCTTGATTTTTACAAATGAAGCAAAATCATTTGCACTCATTTCATCAACTTCACCCATTCGCATAATGGGAACGCCCTCGGCAAAAAGATGCTGAACATTTTTAATATTCAGCGTTCTGCAAAGGATATCGTTAACACCGTCTTTTGCCATATCAAGATTTGTATGACAGGACAGCACGGTTATATCATTTTTTATTGCGTTATAAAGAGGCGTATCAGCTTCAACACATTTCAAAGGCTTGAAAATAAGCGGATGATGTGAAACTATAAGCTTGCATCCGTTTGCAACAGCCTGTTCGATAACATCATTTGTACAGTCAAGGCAGAGCATAACGGAATCGGCCTCTTTGTCAAGAGAGCCTGTCATAAGTCCGCTGTTATCCCATTCACATTGTGTATCATAAGGTGCAACGGAATTTAAAAAATCATATACTTCTCTGATTTTCATATATCAAAACCTGCCTTTTCAGCTTGTCCAAGAAGTAATTTATACTTTTCTGCCTGCTGTTCGTTATTACTCTTTAAAAGTCCTTCGTAACGAGATTTTAAAAATGAATACTGCCTTTTGATATAGGCTTTATCGGTTGGTGAACAGGGCTTTATCTTATCACCGAAAAGGTAATAAAAATCGTCTTTTTCCACACGTTCACCGTTGTAATATGCACTGATAACTATGTAATTTTTGTTATCGTCACAACAGGTTTTTTCAGCATCTATGTAAAATCCGTTTTCAGTAAGATACTGTCTTACGTCCTGTGAATGGGTCATAGGCTGAAGCACAAGATGCATACTTTCTTTCTTTATCCACGGTGCTTTTGTAAGAATATCAGCAATAAGATTGCCACCCATACCGCAGATAATCAATTCTTCCACATTGTGGGGAAGATTATCAAGACCGTCAGACAGTATAAGACGGATATTATCCTGCAATTCATACTTTTCTACCGTGCTTCTTGCATTATCAAGAGGTCCTTTTGCAATATCCGCAGCGATTGCATCCTTTGTAACACCCGACATAACAAGAAATGCCGGCAGATACCCATGATCAGTGCCGACATCTGCTGTGACACGGTCTGCCCTTACAAATTCGGCAGCCGTTCTGAGTCTGTTTGTGAGTTTTATCATGCTTTGTGTGCATTAAGCTTTGCAACAAGCTCATCTGCATCTACGCCGTGAACCATGCAAGCCTGCTCAACAGTTTCATTTCTTGCAGAGGGGCAACCTAAACAATGCATACCCATTTCAAGAAAATAGGGTGCAAGTGAACGGTCTGCATCGAGAATATCACCGATTTTTGTTGTTTTTGTAATTTCCATTTTAAACACTCCTGATATATAGATTTTATTTTTTACAATTTGATTTGGCAACAAGATATTTTGGTCTGCCTTTTACTTCTGTATATATTCTTGACAGATACTCGCCTGCTATACCGATGCTTAAAAGTATAAGTCCGCCGACGATAATAACAGCATCAATAACAGCGGCAAATCCCAAGGACGAGTAACTGCCGACTCCTGCCATAACAAGCAAAACAACCGTGTAAACAAAGCCTGCAATCAAAGACAAAATACCCATATAAAGAGGGAATCTTAAAGGTGAAGAGGTGTAACCTATAATCCCGTCGATTGCATATCTGAAAAGCTTTACAAGTGACCACTTTGTTTCACCTGCGGCTCTTTCACGGTTTTCATGGGAGAACCATTTTACATTAAAACCGACCCAACTGAAAATACCTTTTGTAAAACGCACATTTTCCTGCATGGAAAGAATGGAATCTATAACCTTGCGGTTCATTATGCGGTAATCCTGTGCACCGTCATCAATATAAGTGTCGGTCATCAGATTAACAACCTTGTAAAATGCTCCGGAAAGAAAACTTTTTAATTTTGCTTCGCCTTCTCTGTCAACACGTCTGCAAGCGGCAACGTCATAGCCGTCTTCATCAACAGCTTTAAGCATTTCGGGAATAAGCTCCGGTGAATGCTGCAAATCCGCATCAATAAAGCCTGCATAATCACCTGTACAATTTTCAAGTCCTGCAAGCATAGCGGCTTCTTTACCGAAATTTCTTGAAAATGAAACATATTTAACTCGGCTGTCCTCAGCGGCAATATCTTCAATTATATTCTGCGTTGCATCACGACTGCCGTCGTTAACAAAAAGCAATTCAATTTCATAATTTTCCAGCGTATTGAGAACCTTTACAGTTTCATCATAAAATGCAGGTAAAACCTCGGATTCGTTATAGCAGGGAACAATTACGGATAACTTTTTCACTATTTTCACTTCCTTTTGATTGATTATACCATATCTTTTTATCAAAATAAATACTTTTGATAAATTTTTATATTGACTTAACCTGAAATTAACTGTAAAATGTTTAAGGTGATAAAAATGAGTTTTTTTGATAAATTCAAAAAGAAAAAAAAGAAAAAGAATGCGTCAAGAGGTCAGTTTGAAAGAATTGAAGTGGGCGGCAAAACTCTGCCCGTACTCAACTTTTATCTTTTCACAAATAAAGATGAAAATAAACGGTACATGGAAATTGCGGCTTTTGAAGAACTGCCCGAGCTTCATTATTCCGAGATTACAATGGATATTTACCTCACCACAAAAAAATTAACGGCAACAGGTGCATTTGTCGAAGCATTCAAAAAAGGTAAATTCAAGGTATATAAATTTGAAATAATTGAAATAAATGAATATTATATTTAAGCAGGTACAAAAGTATCTGCTTTTTTGACGGATAATGAAATGTTGATGAACAATAATTTAGCACACAGTTGATTTGATAAATGTAGGGAGCGACGCCCTCGTCGCTCCGATTGATGAAAATGTACCATTTTCATC
>CAZBVV010000048.1:0-12593 GCA_964495345.1 uncultured Eubacteriales bacterium | reverse complement strand
CCGTAAAATTTGACGGTTTTACGGCTCTTTATCAGACAAATGACGATGAAGATGACAGCGAAACCAATATGCCCGAAATGAAAAGCGGAGATTCTCTTAAATTCCGTGAATTACTCCCCGAACAGCATTTTACACAGCCTCCCGCAAGATATACCGAAGCATCACTTATCAAAATGCTTGAGGAAACGGGTGTCGGCAGACCGAGTACCTACGCAACAATCATTTCAACAATAACTCACCGAAGCTATGTTGTAAGAGAGCGTAAGCAGTTAAAGCCCACGGAGCTCGGTTTTGCTACAACAAAGCTGTTGAAAGAACAGTTCCCCAAAATCGTAAACACAAAGTTTACCGCAGGTATGGAAAACAGCCTTGATGAGGTTGAGGCAGGTACGCTTGATTATATCGCAATGCTTCACGAATTTTATGACGAGTTTGAAGCTACACTTGCAAAAGCAAAGGAATCCATGGCAGGTGTCAAGATTCAGCTTGAAGAGGATATCACCGATGAAATCTGCGAAAAATGCGGTAAGAATATGGTTATAAAAATCGGCAGATTCGGCAAATTCCTTGCCTGTCCCGGTTATCCCGACTGCAAAAATGCAAAACCCTATGTGGAGCGTACACAGGGTAAATGTCCCGTTTGCGGCGGAGAGGTTATCAGCAAAAAGTCCAAAAAAGGCAATACATTCTTCGGATGCGGTAATTATCCCGACTGTACCTTTATGACATGGGACACACCTGTTGCTGATGAATGTCCCAAGTGCGGAAAAACACTTTTCAAGAGCAGACGCTCTATCGTAAAATGTCTTAACGAGGGATGCGGTTACGAGCATAAAGTAACAAGAAGCAAAAAGAGTTCCGAAAGTGATGGCGAAAATGAATAAAGCGGCAGTAATAGGCGGCGGTTTCGCAGGTGTTGAATGTGCCGTACAGCTTTCAAAAAGAGGTATAAAAGTTGACCTTTTCGAGATGAAGCCTGTAAGATATTCACCTGCACACAAGTCAGAAAATCTTTGTGAGTTGGTATGCTCCAATTCTTTCAAAGCTATACGTGTGGAATCCGCCGCAGGACTTTTAAAAGCGGAAATGAAAATGCTCGGCAGTGTCACCGTTGAATGTGCCGAAAAGTCAGCAGTACCTGCAGGCGGTGCATTGGCTGTTGACAGAGATATTTTTTCTTCTCTTGTGACAGACAGAATAACAAACGATGAAAATATTACACTTATCCGTAAGGAGATAACGGAAATTCCCACAGGCTATGATGCTGTGATTATTGCCGCAGGGCCTCTTGTTTCAGATGCTCTTGCTGACAGCATAAAGGAGCTTACGGGCAGTTCATTTTTAAGCTTTTTCGATGCGGCGGCTCCCGTTGTGGAGGCTGACAGCATTGATATGTCAAAGGCTTTTTGTCAGTCAAGATACGACAGAGGCGGTGATGAGGATTACATCAACTGCCCGATGAATAAAGAGGAGTATGAGAGCTTTTATTCTGAGCTTGTAAATGCTGAAATTGCTCTTCTTCACGAATTTGATAAAAAACATATTTATGAGGGCTGTATGCCTGTTGAAATAATGGCAAAAAGGGGAGCTGATACTCTCCGTTTCGGACCTCTTAAACCTGTGGGACTTCGTGACCCCAACACAGGTCACAGACCATGGGCAGTATTGCAGTTGCGAAAAGAAAACAGAGAGGGCACGATGTACAACCTGGTAGGCTTTCAGACCAATCTGAAATTCCCCGAACAAAAGCGTGTTTTCTCCATGATTCCCGCCCTGAAAGATGCGGAATTTGTACGCTACGGTGTAATGCACAGAAATACTTTTCTTGATTCACCAAGGCTTTTAAACGGCGATTTTTCTATGAAATCTCATCCCGAAATATTCTTTGCAGGGCAGATAACAGGCGTTGAGGGGTACATGGAATCGGCGGCGGCAGGTATTATGGCAGGCATTAATGCCGCTAACAGAATTTTGGGCAAGGAAACCTTGATTCTTCCGCAAGAGAACATGATAGGTGCACTTTCAAGATACATAAGTGACAGCTATATATCCAATTTTCAGCCTATGGGTGCGTCATTTGGCTTGCTCCCTCCTCTCGGTGAAAAAATAAAGGACAAGAAAATGCGTTATGCCGCACTCGCACAGCGAAGTCTTGAAATTCTTGCTACACAAAAAATTGATTGAAGATGATATAAAGTGACTACATTTGAAAATATTATAGGCTATACTTTTAATGATAAAACCCTTTTGCAGACGGCTCTTACCCATTCGTCCTATGCCAACGAGATGCATGGAAAAGAGGCTTTTAATGAGCGTCTTGAGTTTTTGGGTGATTCGGTTTTAGGTATGATAACAGCGGAGTTTCTTTTTAAAAATCATCCGGAAATGCCCGAAGGTCAGCTTACAAAATTGCGTGCATCACTCGTGTGTGAAAAGTCTTTGCATAAGTTTGCAAATTCAATTCGCTTAGGTGAATTTATGCGTCTGGGAAAAGGTGAAATCAATACGGGCGGCAGGGAGAGACCCTCAATTCTTGCAGATGCCTTTGAGTCTGTAATTGCGGCTATTTATCTTGATGCAGGCTTTGAAAAAGCAAAAGAATTTGTGCTTGGATTTATAGCAAACGCAAGCATCGAGGATGACTCTATTTCCGATTATAAATCCGCTTTGCAGGAGATTACTCAGAAAAATCACGGTGAAATCCTTGAATATTATATGGCAGGCGAGTCAGGTCCCGACCATGCAAAAACATTTATCGTTGAGGTTAAACTCAACAGTAACGTTATCGGCACAGGCACAGGCAAAAGCAAAAAACAGGCTGAACAGATGGCAGCAAAAGAAGCTTTACGCCTTATGGGCATTAAGGTATGAAACACATAAATGTGTCCCTCTTTGTTCCCCATGAGGGGTGTCCCCATACTTGCAGTTTCTGTAATCAGCGTACTATTTCGGGTTCTTCAAAAAAACTCACGAAAGATGACATTGATTCTGCCGTTGCAATAGCAACACAAGGGGAGTATGACCGTAAAAACAGCGAAATTGCATTTTTCGGCGGCAGTTTTACCGCAATAGATAAAGACTACATGATTTATCTTCTTGAATGTGCTTATCCTTACGTGCAAAAAGGATTTTTCGGCGGCATACGCTGTTCAACCCGACCCGATGCAATAGACGGTGAAATTCTTTCAATTCTCAAAAAATATTCCGTTACGGCAGTTGAATTGGGTGCACAGAGCATGAGTGATAAAGTGCTTTCCATGAACGAAAGAGGGCATACTGCCGATGATGTTGTAAAAGCATCGGAATTAATCAAATCCTACGGCATTGAATTAGGTCTGCAGATGATGACGGGGCTTTACGGCGATGATGACGAAACAGCCGTAGATACTGCAAAAAAAATTATTGCATTAAAACCCGATACTGTCAGAATTTATCCCACGGTGGTGCTCGAAAACACACGTCTTGCCGCACTTTACAATCAGGGCAAATATTCTCCCCAGAGTGTCGAACAGGCTGTGGATTTATGCTCCGAACTGCTTGAAATGTTCAACAGTGCAAATATAAAGGTTATACGCATGGGGCTTCATTCGGGCGGAAACGTTGACGAGGGATATATTGCAGGAGCGTATCATCCTGCATTCAGGGAGCTTTGCGAAAGCAGAATTTACTTAAAAAATGCAATACGCATTATAAAAAATGAAAATATCAGCGGTAACGCTGTAATATATGTTGCTCCGGGTGAAATTTCCAAAATGACGGGGCAGAAAAAATCAAATTTATCAAGCCTTTCTGCTATTGGCGTAAACGCTAAAGTGAAAGGTGACAGCGGACTTTCAAAATATGAAATCCGATTGATTTGTGAGGAATAATATGTATTTAAAATCACTTGAAATGCAGGGATTTAAGTCCTTTCCCGATAAAACAAAACTTGAATTCGGCAAGGGCATGACTGCTGTTGTAGGTCCTAACGGTTCGGGTAAAAGTAATATTGCCGATGCGGTAAAATGGGTTTTGGGCGAACAATCCACCAAATCACTCAGAGGTTCAAAAATGGAGGACGTGGTTTTCAGCGGTACTCGTGCTCGTAGAGCACAGGGCTTTGCTGAGGTTACACTCCGTCTTGACAATAAAGACCGTAAACTTGCCAAAGACAGCGACGAAGTTGCTGTTACACGCCGTTATTACCGTTCGGGCGAAAGTGAATATAAAATAAACGGCGAAGTTGTGCGTCTGCGTGATATCCACGAGCTTTTTATGGATACAGGTCTGGGGCGTGACGGCTATTCAATGGTCAGTCAGGGCAGAATTGAGGATATGGTTTCCGCAAAAAGTGAGGACAGACGAGAGATGTTTGAAGAGGCGGCAGGTATTTCCCATTACCGTTACCGCCGTGCCGATGCACTCAAGCGTTTGTCACAGGCAGAGGAAAATCTTTTAAGATTGCGTGATATTCTTACATCTCTTGAAGAACGTGTAGGACCTCTTGAAAAGCAGAGCGAAAAAGCACAAAAGTTTTTGGCTCTTGCCGCAGAACGCAAAAATCTTGAAATCGGTATATGGCTCGATATTCTTGACAGGTCGGCTGATCTGATTCGTGAACAGAGCAACAAATTTACCGTTGCTCAGATGCATTATTCTCAGATAGAAAAAGATCTTGCAACTATTATTGCCGCATCGGAAGAAGCGGCGGAAAATATACGCAATATAAATATAGAAATCGACGGTATAGCAAGAGTGATTCATCAGACAGAGGAAGAAATAGCTTCCGTTGAATCTCTTATTGCCGTTAACAAAAACTCCGTAGGGCATAACAATGCAACAGTTGAACGCATCGAAAAAGAGAAAGTTCAGGAGAATATGTCAAGTGTTCAGATTGATGAACACATAGAAAAAATTGAATCTGCAATCGGGCAGCTCAATGCTCTTATTGCCGAAAAAAAGGCAGACATTGATTCACTTACATCTGCATTGAATTCACTTCGAGCAAGAGATGTTGACGTTGCCGACGAATACGTAAAAATCTCCGATATGCTCGCTCAGCTTGCAAAATCCTTGTCCGAGGCGAATATAAGGCGTTCTGCCGCATCTTCATCACTTGAAGAAATTGAGAACCGCCGTTCATCCGTAGCACAGGAAATCAAGGCTAAAAAAGCAGAAAAAGCAATACTTGACGGTGATGTTACATCCTGTGCCGCAACAGTAAGCACACTCAGACAGGAAATTTCGGATTTGACAAATTCCGTTTCCGGTCATATGATAAAAGTTCAGTCACATGCTCAAAAGCTTGAACAGCACAGCTTTATAGTTGACAAAGCAAAGCTCGACCTTGAACAGAAAAAGAGCCGTGTTCACATGCTCCTTGAAATGCAGAAAAATATGGACGGTTATCAGGGTAGTGTAAAAGCCGTTATGAAAGCCTCTGCAAGCGGCAGATTAAAAGGTATTCACGGACCTCTTTCACAGCTTATCAGCGTTCCCGATACATATTCTCTTGCTATTGAAACCGCATTGGGTGCGGCAATTCAGCATATCGTTACCCAAACGAGTGAAAATGCAAAAAGAGCTATGTATTATCTTAAAGATAACAAACTCGGCAGAGCAACGTTCTTCCCCATGGATGCTTTAAAAAGCAGAGTTCTTAATGAGGACGGGCTTGAAGATTGCGAGGGATATATTGATATTGCCTCCAACATCGTAAGCTGTGACAGTATTTATTCGGACATTGTAGGCTCTCAGCTTGGTAAAACCGTTATTGCACAGGATATTGATTCGGCAATAGCAATCGCAAAAAAATTCAAACACCGCTTTAAAATCGTTACTCTTGACGGACAGGTTATCAATGCGGGCGGCTCAATGACGGGCGGCTCAAAAATCGAACATTCGGGTTTTCTTACAAGAGCAAATGAAATTGAGCGTCTTAACGGTGAAATTGAAGCTGATACGCAGGCTCTTGATACACTTGAACAGAAGCTTAAAGCCCTTAAAGAAGAGCATGGTGCAGTAAAAGCGGCGCTGGAGGGTGTGCAAGGAGATCTTGTACGCAAACAAGAGGAAAAAATCAAAGCTGACAGTGCATTATCTTTGGCAGAAAGTAAACGTGATATTACCGAAAGTGCATTAAAAACTCTTTCCGATGAAACACTTACCGCACAGGAGCGTATAGAACAGCTTAAAATTACTATTGAAGATGCGTCAAAAGAAGCCGCCGCTATTGAAGCTGAAATGGAGTCTTTCCGTAAAAAGTCCGACGAGCTTTCGGGGGACAGGGAAAGTCTTTCAACAGAGCGTGCAGGCATCAGCGAACAGATTTCTGCAATCAATCTTGAAATCGTTGCCTATCTCAGAGATATTGAAAACCATAAAACAACCGTTGCCGATCTTCTTGAACGTAAAAACGGTCAGTCAGACAGAATCGGTAAACTTGATATGGAAATTGCACAGGCTCTTGCGACAAATGAAAAACTCAATGCCCGCATAGCGGAGCTTACGGCAAAATCCGAAGAATTGCGTAAAGCTGTGGAAGAAGCAAAGGCTCGTACTGCGGCTCTTACGGTGAAGCGTGAATTCAATGAAAAAAGGTCTGCTGAGCTTCGTGTTGAGGAGCGAAGTAAAACAGAAGAAAAAGAAAAGCTTTCAGCAGAGCTTGTAAGACTTGAAGAAAAGAAAAATTCACTTGAAGCTCAACAGCAGGAAACTGAAACGAAGCTGTTTGAGGAATACAAGCTCACACGCCGTGAGGCTATTGCTCTTGATATTCAGCTTGCGTCAATCACTGATGCAAAAAAACAGCTTGCGGAAATCAAAAGCAAAATCAAAGCATTGGGCAGCGTTAACGTGGGTGCAATAGATGAATATAAAGAGGTTTCAGAACGGTACGAATTTATGAAAGCACAGCTTGACGACGTGGAAAAATCAAAAGCAGAGCTTACAAAGCTTATTTATTCACTTACCGATAAAATGGCTGTACAGTTCAGAGAACGCTTTGACACAATCAACGAAAACTTTAAGCAGACCTTTGCTCAGCTTTTCGGCGGCGGCAGTGCAGAGCTTATTCTTGAAGATGATAACAATATTCTTGAATGCGGTATTGAGATCAAGGCTCAGCCTCCCGGAAAAAACGTCAAAAGCCTTACCCTTCTTTCGGGCGGTGAAAAAGGTCTTTGTGCAATTGCGTTGCTTTTCGCCATTTTGAAAGTAACACCCTCACCCTTCTGTATTTTTGATGAGGTTGAAGCGGCTCTTGACGATGTAAACGTTTTGAGATATGCAAGATACCTTAAAAATATGACGGAGCAGACACAGTTTATTCTTATCACTCACAGACGCGGTACTATGGAAGAAGCCGATATTCTCTACGGCGTAACCATGCAGGAAAAAGGCGTTTCAAAGCTTTTACAGCTTAAAACTGCACAGATGGCTCAGGAGCTTGGGCTTGAATAACCGGTAAAACCTTAATTAAAGGAGAAAATATATATGGCAGGATTATTTAAAAAGTTTAGTTTCGGTCTTAAAAAGACAAGAAATAAAATGGCGGGTGCAATCGACGAAATGCTCGATTCATTCGATTCATTCGAGGATGACCTTTTCGTAGAGCTTGAAGAGATACTTGTTATGAGTGACGTAGGTGTGCAGACTGCCGTTGAAATCACCGAGGAGCTTCGTGACAGAGTAAAAAAAGAAAAGCTCAAATCCACAAAGCAGGTTAAGGATGAAATCAAAAATATCGTTGCCGAAATGCTTGACGGCGGTGAGGATATGGGGCTTATAACTCAGCCCTCAGTAATCCTTGTTATCGGTGTTAACGGTGTAGGTAAAACTACCACCATCGGCAAAATGGCAAATATGTATAAGGAACAGGGCAAAAAGGTTATTATGGGTGCGGCTGATACTTTCCGTGCCGCTGCTATTGACCAGCTTGATATCTGGGCACAACGTGCAGGCGTTGATATAATAAAGCATCACGAGGGTGCAGACCCCGCCGCAGTTATTTTTGATACCATTCAGGCAGGTAAAGCAAGAATGGCAGATATCCTTATTTGTGATACCGCAGGCAGACTCCATAACAAGAAAAATCTTATGGAAGAGCTTAAAAAGATTTACAGAGTTATTGACAGGGAGCTTCCGTATTCCGACCGTGAGGTTTTACTTGTGCTTGATGCTACAACAGGTCAGAATGCCGTAAATCAGGCAAGAGAATTTATGAATGTTGCGGATATTACGGGTATTGTTCTTACAAAGCTTGACGGCACGGCAAGAGGCGGTGTTGTTCTTGCAATCAAAAATGAGCTTAAAATTCCCGTTAAGTTTATAGGTGTGGGCGAAGGTCTTGACGATTTACAGCCATTCAACCCAAAAATGTTTGCAGAGAGCTTGTTTGACGAGCTTCCCGAAAGTTATAAAGAGAAAGAAAACGAGGTGTTACCTGTATATGAACAGCCACTTGAAACAGTCGAAGTCAGCGACAGGCTTGAAGCCGAAGAAGCACTCAAGGCGATTTTTGAGGGCATCATGGAAGATGCTGAAGATGATAGACACGACGGCGTATCAGACGGGGATAACCAATGCGAAGATGCTCCCCAGGGAGAATGTCCCAAAGGAGATAGCACAGCAGTTCTCTCAGGCGTTCCGTCAGGTGAACAGGGACAGACGGACAGCTCCGATGACGACGACTCGGATGCGTCGCAGGCGTCGGGTACAGCTTCGTCCGATAGTGGAGAAGGCTCCGAGATTGATTCACTCTACGGTTCACTCGATAAATTCTATCTCTAATATCCTTGGTAAAGGAGATATTATATGAAATTTCTTATTGCAACTCACAATATAAAAAAGCGTGACGAATTAAGCAGAATATTAAAGCCTCTGGGCATTGATGCTGTTATTGCTTCGGATATCGGCATGGAAATTACCGATGCGGAGGAAACGGGTACAACTTTTGCAGAAAATGCCCGCATCAAAGCCGAAAGCGGTTGCCGTGAAACAGGTTTACCCTGTATTGCAGACGATTCGGGACTTTGTGTTGATGCTCTTGACGGCAGACCTGGTGTGTATTCTGCAAGATATGCAGGCGGTCACGACACTCCCTTTTATCACAAAATCGCAACACTTCTTGATGAAATGAAAGATGTTCCCTTAGAAAATCGAACAGCAAGATTCATCAGCTCTGTTTGCTGTATTTTCCCCGACGGCAGAGAGCTTTGCGTTGAGGGCAAATGCGAGGGCATAATCGGTTTTGAACCGATAGGTGAGGGCGGATTCGGTTTTGACCCTGTTTTCTATGTGGGAGACAGAAGCTTTGCTCAGTTCACCGCCGAGGAAAAGGATGCAGTCAGCCACAGGGGTAATTCTTTAAGACTGCTTGCCGAAAAATTACCCGAATATTTAGATTGATATATTGAAAGGATTTATTATGACAGGAAAAGAAAGAGCCGAATGGCGTGCAAAGGCAAATTCACTTGACCCTCTGTTTCAGCTTGGCAAGGGCGGAATTTCCGATGCATTTATTGAACAGGTTGAGGGTGCACTCAATACAAGAGAGCTTATAAAACTTAAAGTTCTTCTTGAAACATCACCTATTACGACAAGAGAAGCCGCAGACGAGATTGCCGCAAAAACGGGTGCAGACGTTATACAGGTTATAGGCGGTGTTATCGTGCTTTACAGGTACAATCCCGAGCTTCATAAGGATGAAAAAAAGAAAAAGTCAAAAACTAAAGCTAAAAAAATTAACCGTTTCGGTTATGAAAAGCCTCAGCCTCCCAAAAAGAAAGCTATGAAAATGGCGGCACAGCGTAAAGCGGCTGCTGCAAGAAAAGCGGCAGACAAATGAAAGTAGGCGTTTACGGCGGAAGCTTCAATCCTCCCCATAACGGACACTCAATGTTGGCCCGTGAGCTTACGGAAAAACTCCGATTGGACAAGCTTATAATTATTCCGTCAAATATTTCACCTCAAAAAAGCAATAACGGTAATATTGACCCGATTCATCGCATCAATATGTGTAAAATATTATTTGATGATGAAAAATTTACCGTTTCCGATTGCGAAATAAAACGAGGCGGCAAAAGCTACACTTTTGACACACTCAACTTTATAAAAAATGAGTACAAAGATGCCGAAATATATCTTTTTATGGGGTCTGATATGCTGTTGTCTTTTCACTCATGGTACAGATATGAGGATATTCTCAGAATGTGCACACTTTGTGCAATTTCAAGAGAGAATGACAGCACGAGAGATGAAATGCTCCGATATTCTGCCGATATACTCAAAAACGGTAACGTGCTGATTTTTGATGTACCGCCTTTGAGAGTCAGTTCTTCTCTTATTCGTGATAATATCAGCAAGGGAATAAGCTGTGACTCAATTCTTGACAAAAGAATAAGTGATTATATAAAGGAACATAATTTATATGAATGATTACGGTTATTATCTTGATATTTTAAAAGAGCGTCTTTCACCTTACAGATTGCATCATTCTCTTGAGGTTGCAAAATCTGCTGAACAGCTTGCCGAAAAATACGGCTATGATGCTCAAAAAGCATATTTAATGGGCTTGCTTCACGATATTACAAAAGAAGCCGATGCTGGCGAAACTCTTGCTCTTGCACAGAAATATGCAATCTCTATGACACAGCTTGAAAAGGATAACAAAAAGCTCTGGCACGCAATAACGGGTGCAGGATATATCAAAAACGAGCTGGGGATAGACGATGATGAAATTCTTACAGCCATAAGATATCATACAACAGGCAGAATGGGTATGTCGTTGGGTGAAAAAATACTTTTTATCGCAGATTTTATATCATCTGACAGAACTTATGACGGCGTTGAATCAATGCGTCAGAAGGCTCAGATAAGTCTTGAAACTGCCATGCTTGAAGGCATTGAATTTACAATTACCGAGCTTGTGGAAAAACACGCTCCCGTGCATCCTGATACATTCAATGCTTATAACGATATTATTGTAAATTATAAACAGAAAGGATTGATATAATGACTAATAACGAAACGGCAAAAAAAATAGTTAAGATTCTTGACGAAAAAAAAGCAGAAGATATTAAATTAATTCGTATTTCGGAATTGACAGTTATCGCAGATTATTTTATAATAGCTAACGGTACTTCAAATACTCATGTAAGAGCCCTTGCCGAAGAGGTGGAGGAGTTGCTTGCACAGGAGGGTATTTTACCCCGAAGCATTGAGGGCAAGTCAACAGGCTGGATTCTTCTTGATTACAGTGATATAGTGGTTCACGTTTTCACTCCCGCCGACAGAGATTATTACAGCCTTGAACGACTTTGGAAAGATGCAGATTTTGAGGATATTTCCGATATAATTCAGTAAGGAGATTTTATAAATGTATTACGATTTTTCAGCAGTTGAAAAAAAGTGGCAGGCAAAATGGGACGAGTCCAAGGTTTTTGAAGCAACCGACGACTATTCAAAACCCAAATATTACTGCCTTGTTGAGTTCCCCTATCCAAGCGGAGCAGGTATGCACGTAGGTCATATTAAAGCATACAGCGGTCTTGAAGTTGTTTCAAGAAAACGCCGTTTGCAGGGTTACAATGTGCTTTTCCCCATCGGCTTTGACGCATACGGACTCCCCACAGAAAACTATGCTATCAAAAACGGCATCCATCCCCGTAAAGTTACCGATACAAATATCGCAAAATTCACCGAGCAGCTTAAAAAAGTAGGTTTTTCATTCGACTGGTCAAAGGTTATCGACACCACAGAAGAGGATTACTATAAATGGACACAGTGGATTTTCCTTAAAATGTTTGAAAATGGACTTGCATTCCGTGACAAAACTCTTGTAAACTATTGCCCCTCATGTAAGGTTGTTCTTTCAAATGAGGACTCACAGGGCGGCAAGTGTGACATCTGTCACAGCGACGTCGTGCAGAAGTCAAAGGATGTTTGGTATCTTCGTATCACAGAATATGCAGACAAGCTTCTTCAGGGACTTGATGATGTTGACTATCTTCCCAATATCAAGCTTCAGCAGGTTAACTGGATAGGTAAGTCAAGAGGTGCATTCGTTAATTTTTCAATCAAGGATATTGACGAACAGCTTAAAATTTACACAACACGTCCCGATACTCTTTTCGGCGTAACATTTATGGTTATTGCTCCCGAGCATCCCATTATTGATAAGTATGCGGATAAAATAGGCAATATGGACGCTATCAAAGCTTACCGTGAGGAATGCAGTAAGAAAACAGAGTTCGAGAGAACACAGCTTGTTAAGGACAAAACAGGCGTTTGTATCGACGGCATTACTGCAATTAACCCTGTAAACGGCAAGGAAATTCCTGTTTACATATCCGACTATGTAATGATGGGCTACGGCACAGGTGCTATTATGGCAGTTCCCGCACATGATAGCCGTGACTACGATTTTGCAAAGAAATTCGGCATTGATATTATCGAGGTTATCAAAGGCGGCGACATTTCAGTTGAAGCTTATGCAGGCGACGGCGAAATGGTCAACTCCGATTTCCTCAACGGCTATACAAACAAAAAGGATTCTATCGCAAAGATGATAGATTATCTCTCTGAAAAAGGCATCGGCGAGGGCGGTGTTCAGT
>CAZBVV010000047.1:0-12636 GCA_964495345.1 uncultured Eubacteriales bacterium | reverse complement strand
AATCGGAGCGACGAGGGCGTCGCTCCCTACATGGCATATCATTTAATTTCTGCTCCGCTAAATTATTGTTTACCAAATTCCCTCTTGCTAAATCTTTTGATTAAATATATAATCTTCCTGAGGTGGTTTCATGAAAATCAAAAGAGCATGGTGCATTAAAAACAACGGTTATCCGGTTATAAATGATGAAATCAAAAGATATCTTGCTGTTCGTCCTTCGGAAAGACAACTTGTCTGGCACGAAATGAAATACTATAATTTCATTCATTTTGGCATCAATACATTCACAAATCGGGAATGGGGCGACGGTACGGAAGATGAAAGCCTGTTCAATCCGACGAATCTCGATACAGACCAATGGTGCAAAGTTTTAAAAGACAGCGGTTCAAAAGGAATTATTTTTACGGCAAAGCATCACGACGGCTTTTGCCTGTTTGACACAAAATATACAGACCATTCCGTTATGAAAAGTCCTTACGGAAAAGATGTTGTAAAGCTGTTGAGTGAAAGCTGTAAAAAATACGGATTAAAATTGGGCGTTTATCTCTCTCCTTGGGACAGGCACGAAAAAACCTACGGAACAGACGAGTACAATGATTATTTTGTAAATCAACTGACTGAGCTTTGCACCAATTACGGTGAGATATTTTGTTTTTGGTTTGACGGTGCTTGCGGCGAGGGCAAAAACGGCAAAAAACAGTTTTATGACTGGGAGCGTTATTACGAGGTCATAAGAAAATATCAACCAAATGCAGTTATTGCAAATTGCGGTCCTAATGTACGCTGGATAGGTAATGAGGGCGGAAAAGTTCGCAAATCCGAGTGGAACGTTATAGAATGGACTGCAAAAACCAACGAAAAAACAGCCTCAAATTCACAAAAAGATGAAACAAGCGGACTTACCATGTTTGACCGCATTGGAGAAGATTTAGGCAGCAGACAAGTGCTTAAAAACGCAGAAAACTTGCGTTGGTGTCCTGCTGAGGCTGATGTTTCCATAACTCACGGTTGGTTCTGGCATGACGATGAATATTACAAGGACGCAAAAAACGGCGGAATGAGAACACCAAAAGAACTTGTTGATATTTATTGCAACACAGTCGGCGGTAATGCGGCTTTTCTTTTAAATGTTCCTCCCGACACAAGAGGTCTTATCAGCGACAGAGAAATCAACACTCTTTGTGAGTTTTCATCAATTATCAAAAAAACATTCAGGGAAAATATCCCCTTTGAACTGCTTATTATCGACAAAGACGGTGAAGAATTTTTAACCGATTGGGCAGGGTTCATGCTGCAGGAAAATGAAGCAGGTGCAAAAATCAAGCCTGTTGACAAATTTCATACAATGGTTATTGAGGAGGACATCCGCTACAGCCAGAGAGTTGAAGAATTTGAAATCTTTGCAGACGGTAAAAAAATCACAACCGGCACAACAATAGGTTCGGGAAAAATCTTACACTTTCCCGACGGCATAGACGCAGATGAAATAATTTTTGTTGTTACGCAGTCAAGAGGAAATCCGATAATCAAAAGCATAAAATTATATAAATGATGCAGAAAAACCGCTTCTTCCGAAGCGGTTTAATATTTTATTATTTACCGAACACGCAATCGAAAAAGTCTATTTCGTAACCTTTTTCTTTAAGGTCAGAGTATACGCCGATATTGTTAAACAATGCGTAAATCTTACCAATACCTCTTACAAAGCCGTTCCACAATGACTGAAATGCACTTATTTCCTTGTGTCCGCCCTCGTTGGTGGTCTTTGTTATTGTAAAGCTGTTGAACGGTTCATCTTCGCCCAACTCATAAGAATTTACGGTGATTGAATCCTCAGTAAAATCAAGAATGTTATATGTTGCATTTTCTGTAAGGTAATCAAAGCCAACCCAATCATTAAGACCGATTTCTTCATCATCTCTTGGTCTGCCGAGTGAGCATGATACCATATAAACTGTACCTGCAGGGTCAACCATTTCACTTTCAAGCTCTGAAACATTCTTGTTGTTGTAAAGTACATTTGTTACCGTATAGTAATGGCTGTGACCTAACAGCACAAGGTCAATACCGAATTCATCGGCAATAGGTCCCCAGATAAGACGAAGAAGCTTGTTTTCACTCTCTCTGTGAGGGATTCTGCCGCTGTAAAGGTCGTGGTGACAAACCATAACTTTCCACTTTACATCGGGATTTGATTCAATGGCACGCTCTATAAAATCTGCATGGTCAGCACCGTTACCGTTGTTTGAATCCATTACAAGAAACAGTACATCGCCCTTTACAAACCAATAATCCTTACCCACATAAGAATTAACAGAACTCTCTGTATCTTCGTTGGGAACATTTGTAAATGTTTTGTATGCAACACCTTTTCTGTCGTGATTGCCGATTGCAGTTGAAATTGAAACAGACTTAAACAATGGTGATGCGGTTAATGCCTTGTATTCGCTTTCAAGACCTTCAGTTGCCTGATCGCCTGTGGAAAGAATCAATGAGATGTTGCTGTTATTTGAAAGAGCAGCTTTGTATGTTTCGTTGAATCTGTAAGATGTTTCTTTAAGGCTGTTTTCCTTTTCATCATCGTTAAGTGTGATGTGCACATCAGTAACATACATAGCCGAAAAATCCGTTCCGCTTTCTGTTTTAAAGCTGTAAACAGAAGATGTATAATCACCGCTTACGCACTGATAGAAATACGTTGTACCCTCTTCAAGACCTGATACAGTAACCTTGTTTGCATAATCTCCGTCAGGTGCGGCAACGCTTGTACCCTTGAATGTTGAGGAGCTGAGCATAAGAATATCCTTTGCAATTTTTACGTAAGGCTCACTCTGTGTATCACTATACCATGAGAAATTACGCTCCGATTCATCACTACCCACAAACATGATAATACCTGCATCGGTATCGTCACTTTCCCAGACAATATCCCATGCGATATCATCTGTTGCAAATGAGGGAATTGCAGTTGAAACGAGCATAAAAACTGCAAGCAACACGGAAAATAATTTTTTTAATGTTGTTTTCATTAAAACCATTCCTCTCTTAAAATATATCGGATTGTACCATATTTTCAATTTTTTGTCAATTAAAACACCGCATATTAATAAAAATGATACAAAATTCCACTTATGTATTTGACAATTATGTACACATATGCTATACTGTAAAAAAATAAGCAAAAGGGGTTTTTCAAATGGCAAAAAATTCATCGTCCGTTAAGCCTTTCGGAATGATGGATAAATTAGGTTATGCTATGGGTGACATGGGTTGTGGATTTTCATTTCAGCTTATATCTACCTATATGCAGCTTTTTTACTGTCAGCTTATCGGCATAAGCACCGCACACTACGCAGCAATCATATTTATTTCAAAATTCTGGGATGCAGTAAATGATGTAATTATCGGTAATCTTGTTGATACAAAGCGTATCAGCAAAAAGAGTAAATATATGCCCTGGATTATTATGGGTGCAGTAGCTCTTATAGGGCTTACTATTATGATTTTTGCTCCCGTAGGCAATTTCCCCTACGCAGGAAAAGTAGCATGGTGTCTTATCTCATACTGTCTGTGGTCGGTTGCATACACAATGGTAAACGTGCCCTACGGTTCACTTCTCAACGCCATTACCGATGACCCCAAGCAGAGAACATCGCTTTCAACTTTCCGTTCAATCGGTGCATCGCTCCCCGGTGTTGTTGTCATGCTCATTCTTCCCAATGTTGTATACTCAAAAACAATCAATGCCGCAGGTAAAGAAGAAGATGTACTCAACGGCACTTATCTGCTCATAGCGGCTGTAATAATGTCAATCCTTGCATTCGCGGCTCTGTTCGGCACAACAAAGCTTGTTACCGAGCGAATTGAGCGTAACGAAACAGGAGAATCAGCAAACGGTGCAAAGGCATTTTTCTCCGCATTTAAATCATTCTTTACAAACCGTCCCATGGTAGGTGCAACAATAGCAACATTGGCATCCGTTGCATTCTTCAATTCAACAGCGTCCCTTAATAATATGGTATTCCAGTTTTTCTTTGAGGACACAAGCAAAATGACACTTGCCATGATAGGCAGTTACGGACCTATGCTCATTTCGATGGCTCTTTTAGGTAAGCTGACGGGCAAATTCGGCAAGAAAAAGGTTGCTTCCGTAGGTATGCTTGTAAGTACAATCGCAGGTATTGTATCACTTATCATGCCTGTTCAGCCAAACACATCGGGAATGATTCTTTACATAATCCTTCTTATGTTTATGAATTTAGGTAACGGACTTTTCCAGATTTCCGTATGGGCAATCGTTGCTGACTGTATTGAAATCAGTTTCAGAAAAACAGGAAAGAGTGAGGAAGGCTCACTTTATGCTCTGTATTCATTCTTCCGCAAACTTGCACAGGGTATCGGTCAGGCTATTTCATCTTTGGGACTTGCGGCAATCGGCTTTGTTGAGGGTACGGGAGCAGTTCAGCCCGACGGCTTCGGTGAAAGCATAAAGAACCTCTACTTTGTTATACTGTTTGCAGGCTCGCTGATTGCATTCCTTTCCATGACATTCGTATACAACATCTCACACGAGCAGGAAAAAGAATTTGCACAGACAGGCAACAAAGAGATTGCAGAATCAACAGCAGAATAAACAAACAGTAAACCGCCGGAATTTCCGGCGGTATTTTTTTGCTGATTTATATATTCAAATAAAAATTTTTTCAGCCTTCGTAATCGTCCTCGTTTTCCCAGTTATGCCATACGCTCTGAACATCGTCGTTATCTTCAAACATTTCAAGCATTTTGCCCATAGCCTTAATATCGTCGGGATTGTCAAGCCTTGTGTATGTGGAGGGAATATACTCTGCCTCTGCTGAAATTGCAATATATCCTGCCGCCGCAAGTGCATCGTTAACAGTACCTACATCGTTAGGCTCAGTTCTTACCTGGAAAACTTCTTCTTCGTCTGTGATAAGATCTGTTGCACCGGCTTCAAGAGCTGTTTCAAGAAGTGCATCCTCATCAACACCGTCTTTTTCAATAACAATGTTACCCATACGGTTAAACATAAACATAACCGAACCTGCCTGTCCCATGTTGCCGCCGTATTTATCAAAATAATGACGCACATCACCTGCGGTTCTGTTTCTGTTATCAGTAAGAGTTTCAACGATAACTGCTATACCGCACGGACCGTAACCCTCGTATACGCACTCTTCATAGCTTGTTGTATCACCGTCACCGGATGCTTTTTTAATAATTCTTTCAATATTGTCGTTGGGAACGTTAGCAGCTTTTGCTTTTGCGATAATATCTTTAAGCTTCGAGTTTGCGGCAGGGTCGGGACCGCCCTCACGGACTGCAACAGCAATCTCTCTGCCGATTTTTGTAAATACTTTAGCTCTTTGATTATCGGTTTTTTCTTTTTTTCTTTTTATTGTGCTCCATTTGGAGTGTCCTGACATAAAAAATCACCTTTGCATATTAAATTCTTATCTATTTTAGCACCAAAACTGTCATTCGTCAACACCGTTTTAAATATTCATGCCTTTTTCGGACAAAATATTTTATATATTTCATCTAAGGTGATGTACTGTGAAAGGTATAAAAAGAAATTTAAAAGCACAAATGACACTGCTAAACAATGCTTACAAAAAGATATCGGGCGGTGAATGGCTTGCCGATAACTTTTATGTAATAGAAAAAAACTATTATTCAACCATCAAAAGCATAAGCAAATCAAGAATGTATGAAGATACAGAGCGAATGGTCAGGCTTTGTGCAAAAATATGCCGCAAAGGTATTTTACCCTGCGACAGCGATATAATCAGATTCTTGCTTAATGAAAATATATCAACCGTTGAAAACGAAAATCTTGCAATATTTCTTAAAGCAGAGCTTATAAATCAAGCTGCACAGTCTGTTAATAAAGACGAAGAAATACTTGCTGAATGTATAAAATCACTTATAAGAATTGAAGAAACGGATTTTGGAAAAATCCTGTACGAAACGAGCGTTACTGAGAAAATTCTTTGCCAGGACCCTGCCGGAATTTACAGAAGCATGAGCGAGCATACAAAACAGATGTACAGACACGCAGTTTACCGACAATCGGTAAAACAGGGCAAAAGCGAAGAAGAAATTGCGGTTGAAGCTTTAGACAATGCAACGCAGGAAAACAGACACATCGGTTTTTATCTTACATTTAAAGAAAAGAACACGAATCCGGGCAAGATAATGCTACTATTAGAAGCACTTTTGCCGTTAATTACATTGTTGATATTATCATTTTCATTAAAGACATGGTATCTGTTGCCTCTGTTGTATTTTCCTGCTTGGGAAGCTCTTAAATTTATATCTGATTTTATAACGTCAAAAATCAGCAAACCCACACCTTTGCCGTCAATGGATTACTCACTAATTATTCCGCAGAGTGAAAAAACGGTTATTGCAATATCAACTCTTTTACCACCTGCATCAAAATCGACGGATATGACAGAGCATCTGAGAAAGCTTTGTCTTTCTAACTGCAAAGAAAATGTGTATATCTGTATTCTTGCTGATTTAAGCGAAGCAAAAACTCCGCATACTGCAACGGACGAGGCAGATATCAACGCCATGAAACGAGTTATAGACGCTCTAAACAAAAAATACGGCAATAAATTTGTGCTTGCATTAAGAAACAGAAGATTCTCAGTAACGGAAAACGGCTATTGTGCCCACGAAAGAAAAAGAGGAGCAATAACATCCCTGGTAAAGCTCATAAAAGGTGACGCTAACGAATTTTCCGTTCTTCACGGTGATGCTGAAAAGCTGACGGGGGCAAAATATATAATGGCTCTCGATTCGGACACAAATATGCCAAAAGGTGCATTGAACTCACTTGTGGGGATTGCATCACACCCGTTAAACCGCCCTGTAATATCCCCCTCAAAACAAAGAGTTACATCCGGTTACGCAATTATTTCACCAAGAATGGAAACCGAGGTGAAATCCCACCACAAAACTCATTTTTCATTCATATTTTCAGGTTCAAACGGACTTTCGGCATATTCCCATGCAGTAGGCGAAAAATATCAGGATTTATTCGGCAAAAGCATATTTTCGGGAAAAGGTCTTATAGATGTGGATTCATATTACAGACTGTTGCCGGACAGATTCCCCCAAGAACAGATTTTAAGCCACGATATATTGGAAGGAATAATTTTAAGAAATGCTTTTGCAGGCAATATTGCACTGACAGATTCATTTCCGCTGCACGAAAACTCATATTTCAAACGGCTTCACCGATGGATAAGAGGCGATATGCAAAACATACAGCTTCTTTTCGATGCAAGGTACAAATCATTTTCGGACACATTAGGTATATGGTGGCTGATTGACAACATCCGACGGGCAATAACGCCGTTAATTGCAGTTACGGGCATTATTCTGTCTTTGTTTATGCCCTCAAATATTGAACTGACAGTAACCGCCGTATGCTTACTGTCAGTTTCGGCAACTCATATTTTCGGCTTTTTGCAATCCATTATTTACGGCGGTTTTTCCGTTTTATCAAGACTGTATTTTTCAAGCACTATACCATATGCCATATCCTGTCTGCTTAAAGCCGTCTGCGAAGCGGTAACGCTTGTCCGTTACGGGGGATGCTGTGCAGATGCGATTGTACGATCCCTTTACAGAATGATTATCAGTCGCAAGCATATGCTTGAATGGACAACTGCCGCAGACAGCGAAAGCGGTTCAAGTCCGAAAATGCTAATGAAAAAATCCATTGTATCGGTGCTGACAGGTGCAGTTCTTGTATTTTTCGGTACGGGAATAACAAAATTTGCAGGTATTCTTTTTATATGTGATTTACCTTTTTCAATTCTCACAGCTAAAGAGAAAAAGACACACAAACCCAAGCTCAACGAAAAAGAACGAGAACAGCTCACGCAATATTCGGCGTCGATGTGGAAATTCTACGAAGATTTCTGCAACGAAGAACACAATTACCTTATTCCCGATAACGTGCAATACTCACCGGTTTATGCAGTTGCAGACAGAACATCGCCTACAAATATCGGACTTATGCTTTGTGCATTTCTCGGTGCAAGAATACTGAATTTTATTGATTCATATTATCTTTACTCGTTGCTTTTAAAGTCATTGGATACCATTGAAATGCTTGAAAAATACAAAGGAAATCTGTACAACTGGTATAATACAAAAACGCTTGAGATACTAAATCCCCGTTTTATTTCAACGGTTGACAGCGGTAATTTTTTATGCTGTCTTACTGCTCTTCGCAACGGACTTAAAAATTACACGGATGAATGTTATGAGCTTGGCTCAATTATAAAAAGAATTGATGCAATCATCAACGCTTGCGAGCTTGATTTTCTTTACAGTAACAAGAGGAATCTGTTTCACATCGGATACGACACACAAAATCAGACACTCGCAAGCTCATATTTTGATTTGCTTATGAGTGAGGCAAGAATGACAAGCTATTTTGCCGTTGCTTCGGAAAAAGTACCGTTCAAACATTGGGCGTCACTAAGCAGAACTCTTGTAAAAAGCGGAAGATATGCAGGACCTGTATCATGGTCGGGAACGATGTTTGAATATTTTATGCCTGCAATCTTTCTGCCTGCTTACCCTAATACAATAGGGAGTGAAGCTCTTAAATTCTGCATTTACTGCCAGAAAAAGAATGTAAAAGGCAAAAATATCCCTTACGGAACATCCGAAAGCTGTTATTACTCATTCGACAGTAACTTAAATTACAGTTACAAAGCTCACGGAGTAAAAACTCTGAGCCTTAGAAACGACAGAAAAAATGAAACTGTAATTTCACCCTATTCAACATTTCTAACCCTGCCGCAAGACCCTCATACCGCAATACGAAACCTTAAAAAGACTGAAAAGCTGGGGGCTTTGGGCAAATACGGTTTTATTGAAGCAATAGATTTTACAAAAAAAAGATGCAGAAACAGAGATTTTCAGCTCGTTAACAGCTTTATGTCGCATCACATAGGAATGAGTTTTCTCTCGGCAGTAAACAGTCTGTTTGATGATATATTTACCGAAAGCTTTATCACGGATGACCTGATGTACGGCAGTATTGACCTGATGTATGAAAAAATCCCTTCCGATGCAAAAATCAGCAAAAAGATTCAACAACAAAACAGGGAGCCGCACCCGGAAAGATACAAAAATACAAAAATCACACGGAATAATATTTCTGCAACGAATCCGGATTCAACTGTTTTTTCAAACGGAAAATGGACTCTTTTTGCCTGTGACACGGGATGTAATGTTTCAGCATACGGAAATATATCCGTATTCAAGTGCAGAAAAGACCCGTTATGCTATCCCGACGGAATTTTTGCCGCAATAAAATATAACAATGAGAGCGTACTCTCCTTTTCGGATGCACCAAGATACACAGAAAATCCGAATATCAGCGTGCAAAAAACAGAAACATCAATAAGCTACCGGAATCACGATGATAATTTTGCCTGCACACAGACAGTATCGGTGCATCCCACATCAGCCTGTCAGATGCATAGATTCGGGATAAAAAATAAAACAAAGACAAAACAAACTGCAAAACTGATGATTTACGCTGAGCCGTCGCTGATAAAAACAGCAGAAACGGACTCTCATCCTGCGTTTTCAAATATGTTTATCCAAACCGAGCATAACAAATATGAAAATGTTTTGATATTTACAAGAAAAACAGATAGTAAATATAATCAGCTTTATGTTGCATTGGGATTTTTAAGCAAATCAGATTTTGAGTTTTCCACGGACAGAGAAAGCGTTTTATCAAGTGATACGGGAATTTTCGATGTATTCTCAGGCAATTTTAACGGTGATTCAACATCCGTTGACAAGTGTATTGCTTTACAGCTAAGCTTTAATATTCAGCCATTCGGAGTATATTCGGATACGCTGTTAATCACCGCCGCCTCCGACAAAGAAGAAGCAATAGCCTCGATTATATCTTTAAGAAACAGCCGACTTCCTGCCGTAAGTGATTGCTCTCCCTCATTATTCGCCGAAAACTCAATAGAATCTATTTATGCAAAAAAAATTTGTGAGCGTTTTCTGTTTGGCAGAACACCGCCCGAGGATGCAATAAAGGCTGCAAAAATAAATATGGGTTCACGAAAAGATTTGTGGTCAATAGGGATTTCGGGAGATTTTCCCATAATATTAGTCAGATGCGAAAGAAATGATACCGTGACGGTTTTGCCTTTTGTTACGCTCCACGAAAAACTCATGGGTGCATCAATACAAACTGAGCTTGTTTTTATTACAGATGCAACTGACGGCTACACAAACGATTTAAAAGAGGCAGTAATTTCTGCTGTGACGGACAGCTCCATACTGAACAAGCGTGGCGGAATATTCATTTTTAGCATAAACTCCGTTGAGCGAAACGCACTTTGTGCAATTACTGCCGCCGCAACGGTTGTTTACCCCGAAAAGGAAAATGAATGCGATGATAAAAAATTCATCTTATCCCCCATAAAACAGAGTTCCCATCAGACAAGCAAAAATATGTTTGCAAAAAACGGCTATATTATCGGTGAACAGACTTATCTGCCCTGGTGTCATATCATCAGCAACAGAAATTTCGGCACGCTGATTTCAAATCACTCTTTAGGCTACACATGGGCACTCAATTCAAGGGAAAACAAGCTTACCCCCTGGTATAACGATACACGCAGACCCTTTAACGGTGAAATGATGATTATGGAAACGGGCAACGGAAGATTTGACTTAATAAAGGGTTCATGCACATTTTTCACACAAGGAAAAGGTGAATATTATGCTGCCGCCGACGGCTTGAATCTGAGAACAAGCGTAACTATATGCGGTGAAAATATGTGTAAAATAATTGACGTTTGCATTATCAACTCCTCGGATTGCAACAAGGATTTTACCATAAATTATTACTGCGAACTTACGCTTGCCGATTTTCCCCATAAGAAATTATTTATAAAAAAAGAGGTCGGAACAGACAGAATCATAATTAAAAATGTTTACGACACCGCATTTGAGGGGTATGCCGTTTTATCGAGCGACAGAGAATGTACATTCAGCTTTGACAAAACTGCGTTCCTTTGCAACAAAGACAGCACTAAAGACACTTTTGACTGCGTTATTATTAAAAGAAAACTCAGCATCAAGCCGAATTCAAGTACCAATGTAAAATTTTATCTGTCCTACGGCAAGAGCATTTTTTCAGCAGTAAAAATGCCGTATATCCGTCCTAAGTCGTTGAATAATAACAAAATAATAATTGAAACTCCCGACAAAAATCTTAATCACATTTTTAATGATTTTCTGCCGAATCAGATCATCGGCGGCAGAATTCTTGCAAGAACAGGATTTTATCAATGCAGCGGTGCATACGGATTCCGTGACCAACTTCAGGACTCAATGGCTGTCGCACTCACCCACCCCGAAATTCTGAAACAACAGATTCTTCGTTGCTGTGCGGCACAGTTTACAGAGGGTGACGTGCTTCATTGGTTTCATCAGTTGTACTTTGACAACAAACGCATTTTAAGAGGTGTAAGAACTCTGTACTCCGACGATTTGCTCTGGTTGCCACTTGCGGTAAGTGAATATTGCCGTGTAAGCGGGGATTTAAGAATACTGGATTTAAAAGTTGCCTATCTGAGTGCACCTAAACTTGAAAAAGGTGAAACCGAGCGATTCGGAGAGTTCACAAAATCCCAAACCGTCGAAACGGTTTACAACCACTGCATAAGAGCAATAACTCATGCCTGCAAATTCGGTGAACATTCTCTGCCTCTGATAATGGGCGGTGATTGGAACGATTCGTTCAATGAGGTTGGCATCCTCGGTAAAGGTGAAAGTGTATGGCTCGGAATGTTTTTATCATATATACTCAAATATTTTGCACCTGTCTGCGAAATTAAAAAAGACAAAATCACTGCAGAAACAATGCGTAATCTGTCAAAAAAACTCCTTGAAGCAATAGACGATAACGCATGGGATAAGGACAGATATTTAAGGTGCTTCTACGATGACGGCACACCTATGGGCAAGGATGGTAACAATGAATGTGCAGTTGACCTGTTACCCCAAGCATGGAGTGTAATTACAGGAATGCCTGACAAAAAAAGGTGCCGTATTGCGGTTGACACGGCATATAATCAGCTTGTTGATAAAGAAAACGGAATAATCAAGCTGTTCACTCCACCCTTTAATAACAAGAGCAAGAAAACAGGCTATGTAAACAGATATCCTCAGGGTGTAAGAGAAAACGGCGGGCAATACACTCACGGTGCAACATGGCTCGCACAGGCATATTTTATGCTCAATACACCGGAAAGAGGTTATGAATTGTTGAAGCTTCTTAATCCTGCAAACAAAGATATTGATATATACAAAACCGAGCCGTACTATCTTGCAGGAGACGTTTATTCGGCAGATAACATGACAGGCAGAGGCGGTTGGAGTATATATACAGGCTCTGCAGGTTGGTATTACAGAACTATCATTGAGCAGATGTTAGGTATAATCAAACGAAAAAATGATATAAAAATAAATCCCCGCCTCCCCGATAATTTAAGGGGAAGCAGGGTAAAGATTGAATTGAACGGAAGAAGTAAAGAGTTTATTCTT
>CAZBVV010000046.1:0-12743 GCA_964495345.1 uncultured Eubacteriales bacterium | reverse complement strand
ACAGAAAGATGCCCACTTGTCTGCAAGAGGTTCAAGACGCATAACATCTTCTGTTCTGCCGTCAATCATACACTTGTTACGGTCAACAAATGAAATCATGCTTGTGGTTTTGTAGTGAGCCGCAGACATAGCAGCTTCCCAGTTTGAACCTTCGTCACATTCACCGTCACCGAGAAGAACGTAAGTTTTGTAATCTTTGCCCAGAACCTTTGCCGCAAGAGCAGTACCAACAGCTATGGACATACCGTGACCCAGCGAGCCTGTTGATGCGTCAACACCGACAACTTTGTTGGAATCAAGGTGAATACCCATTGTGGAGTTTGAAAGGTTAAATGTTTTGAGCAATTCCTTGTCGTTAAAGCCAAGGTCACAAAGAATGGGAGCGTACGCAACACCGACATGACCTTTGGAAAGAATAAATCTGTCCCTGTCCTCCCATTTGGGATTGTTCACATCAATGTTCATGTACTTATAGTAAAGTACGGTCATTACATCAATGGCGCTCATACCGCCTCCGATGTGTGCGCTTCCTGCCCACTTTGTTGTGTCAAGAATAAGCTGGCGAAGCTCGTGAGCTTTTTTTTCAAGAGCAAGCCATTCAGTTTTTGAAAGTGGCATAATAGTTACCTCCTTATTAATTTACAATGTACAATTTACAATATACAATGTACAATTATTTTTTTGTTAAAATGCTTCGGGATGTCTTTTCTTTACAGCCTTGAATGCTTCGTCAGCAACTTCGCAGGTGTACTTGATATCATCCTCTGTAAGTGAAGCGTTGATAAAGTGGTTGTGATGGCTTGTGATAAAGATTCCTCTGTGTACCATTTCCTGTACCCAATCCTGGTGAATGAAAAGGCTGTCATCGTTAGCAATTCTGAGATAGAACAATGCAGGTTCACCGGAAACCACAAGGTCAAAACCGTTATTTTCAGCCGCCGCTTTAAGACCTGTTGTAAGCTTTGTGCCCAAATCTCTGAAAAGTGCGGGAGTATTGAGCTTTTTCATTTTCTCTATACAAGCAATACCTGCAGCAAAGGGAACTGCACTCATCCAATAACTGCCTGTGTATGAAAGACCGCTCATCGCACTCTTGAGGAAATCCTTACCGCAAAGACAGGATACGTTCCAGCCGTTTGCAAGAGCTTTGCAGAAGCAGATAAGGTCTGCCTCAAAACCGTAGTAATGGTCGGAGCCGGCAAGGTCAAGTCTGAATCCGCAACGAACGTCATCCACGATAAGAACAATGCCTTTTTCTGTACAAAGCTTTCTTACTTTTTGCCAATAGTTAGCTTCGGGAGTTTCGTTGTCAAGGAAATTGCCGTGCATATAGGGAGTTGCTATGAATGCCGCAATTTCACCCTCGTTTTCAGCAATAAGCTTTTCAAGTGCGGGAATATCGTTAAAATCAACGTACAGGTTGTTTGCAACGTCTTCGGGAAGGACACCCGGGTAGTCAATTTTCTGTGTCCACATGGATACGCCGTGATAGAAGCCGTTTACAAATATGATTTTTTTCTTGTGAGTATGATAACGGGCACACATGATAGCCGCTTGTGTGGTGTCGTTGCCGTTTTTTGCAAAGAATGCCCAGTCCGCGGATGCAACCGTATCAACCATAAGCTCTGCAAACTCAACCATCTTGTAAGAGGGAGTGGTTGTACAGTTTGCGATTGATGCCTGTTCTATTGCCGCCGCATTTACATCAGGGTCGTTGTAACCTAAAACATTGGGACCGTAAGCACACATATAGTCAAGGTACTTGTTGCCGTCAACATCCCAGAAATATGAACCCTCTGCTTTTTCTGCAAAGAAAGGCCAGGATGTTGTGGGAACCCAAAGACCTTCAGCAGGACCCAAGTGACCGTAAATACCTGAGGGGATAACGTTTACGGCTCTTTTAAACCATTCCTGACTTTTCGGATGGTTGTAATATACTGAATCATTTTTTTTCTTTGAAGCCATTTGTGTTTCCTCCCTTATGCAAGATAAAGACCGACAAGATCGAGTATTCTGTTCATATTGTCAACCATTGAAATCATACCGCCCATGGTGATTTTGCCCTCACCCACACAAGCGATAGAGTTAACATTACCGTCAAACAAATCCCTTGCCAGCTTCATTGAACTGAATTCCATAAGAGCTCTGGGCTTTTCGGGAGCTTTTTTAACGGTGAGCAAGCGGTGATTTTTTGCACTGATTGTAGCTTTCGGTCCGTCTTTGATAGAAAGAAGAATGTCACCGTCAACCATGTGATGAGCAGAGAATTTGCCGATTTCATCGTTGTTGCCTATCTGTGCAATAGCAACGGAAATTACATAGAACATAAGTGATGTGCTGATGTTGAAAAATCTTTCATCCATAAGGTCTTCGGGGTCGGGACGCAAATATCTTGAGAGTAAATCGGTAAGTTTTACAAAATCCTTTAAAAGAAAACCGATGTGAGTGAATCCTTTTGACGGAATGGGTGTTACCGTGCCGTCAATCATACCGTTGAATTTTTCGCATGATGAGAAAGGCAGTTTTATATCACAAGGACCTACTCCGTCTTCCATTCTGCATCTGCCGTTTTTAAAAGTGATTGTTGCGGCAGGACCGTTTTTGACCTCTATACAAATTGTTATGGGCTTTTTGTTTGTAAGTAACGCTCTTGCATCTTCATCAAGTTCACAAAGGTTTTCCAATGCACCGAATATTGCGTACATATTGATATATGCAAGTGTTTTTGCATCTGTCAAAACAAACTCCTCCTTTTATCTATATTATATAAATGATACCAAAAATAAGCATTCAAGTCAACTAAATAACGCAAATGCAACATTTTTGCATTTGTAGAAATTAAACATTAAAGTTTGGTTACTTTTTACAAAAAACAGGCATTGTTTACGGCATTAGAGCTTAAAATTGTATCTGTCTTTGAGATTGTGACAGATGCCAATATGAAAATTTTTAAGACTATTGCATTGTTTCCGTCAAAAAGATATAATAAACCCGTTACTATTCAAAGGTGGAATGTATATATGAACGGTATGCAATTTTTTGCTAAGGAATTTTGTGAGCTGACAACAACAGAACTGTACGAAATTTTAAAAGCAAGAGCCGAAATATTTATGATTGAGCAAAAAATTCATTATCAGGATTGTGACGATACGGATTATAAAAGCCTGCATTGTTTTATTACGGAAAATGATAAAATTTCAGCATATTTAAGAGCATATTATAAAGATGATGATAAATCAACGGTTAAGGTTGGGCGAGTTCTCACCGTGACACACGGAATAGGTCTGGGAAAAAAATTACTTAAAAAAAGTATACCTGCAATCAAAAGCAAGATGAAGTGCAAAAAGATATGTATGGATGCACAAAAACACGCCGTCGGATTTTATGAAAAAGCAGGGTTTAAAATTGTGTCGGGCGAATTTTTAGAAGAAGGCATAGTTCACGTGGCTATGGAATTAGATGTATAAATTATGTATTACCGACGTTTCCATAGGAACGGATATCATTGAAAAAACGACTTGTCGAAACAAGTCGTTTTTTTTGGTGGACCCGAAGAGGATTGAACTCTCGACCTTTCGGATGCGAACCGAACACTCTCCCGGCTGAGCTACGGGCCCTTTTTTTTACAAAATTATTATATTACTCAAAAAAAGCTTTGTCAATAACGTAAGCACTTGTTATTTTATGTCTTTCTCTGTTGTACAATCTGACGCTGTCAATCATCAATATCAAATACACTTTCACTTTCCATTCTTTTTCGCAGATGTGCAAGAATTTTTGTTTCAATTCGGGAAACATATGAGCGTGAAATGTTCATAAGTTCTGCGATTTCCTGCTGAGTGCGTGGCTCGTTTCCGTCAAGACCGTACCGCATAATAATTATTGCCCTGTCACGGGGATTTTTGATTTCGTTCACAAATTTACGCACCTGACGGCATTTTAACTTAGTGTCAAGGTCATCAACTATAGTGTCGGCAGTATTCAGCGTGTCGGCAATCGTCAAGGGATTACCCTCATTGTCCGTTTCAATAGGGTCGTTCATGGAAACATCCAGTGCCGTCTTTTTTATGCTTCTGAAATACATAAGGATTTCATTTTCAATACATCTTGCGGCGTAGGTTGCGATTCTTGTGCCTTTTTCGCTTTTATAGCTGTTGATACCTTTGATAAGCCCCAGCGTGCCGATGGAAATAAGGTCATCCTGGTCGCTGTACGTTGAGTAATATTTTTTTATGATATGTACAACCAGCCTCAGATTATGTTCGATAAGCAGATTTTTTGATTCAACGTCACCCATCTGAGCTTTTTTTATAGCTTCGGCTTCTTCTTTTTTTGTAAGCGGTTTTGGGAAATATCCCGAATTGCCTATGTGCAACGCAAAGAAAATCATCTCTTTGAAAAAGTTTGCAAGAACGGAAAAATCCATAAAAATCACCTCTGTTAATCCTATGATACCAGAGGTTTTTTCTTGCAAGTCCGTGATATTGACAAATAAAGATTCTCAATAAAAAAACTTCCCGATATGGATTTTATCGGGAAGTCATTGAAAAACTACGTATTCTTTTTTCGTGATTTTTTGAATAACAGCAAACCACCTGCAATCAGCAACATCGCCCCACCTGAAATAACAAACAAATAAATTCCGTTGCCGCCTGTTGCAGGGAGCATATACCGTTCTTGCGTGTTGGTTACGGTTATTTTGTATTCCGGATTGAGTGTGTATGTTGTTGGTGTGGTTATTGTAAATACTGTGGCACTTGTTGTGTTTGTTGATGTGGAAACACTTGTTGATGACAGAGTTATATATCTGTTTGAACTGCTTCCTATCCTCAAGCTGTTGCTTGAAAGTGATACATTTGTGTAATTGCTTGTATTGCTCGTGTTGGTTGTAAGACTTCTGTTGTAATACAGGTATCTGCTGTTGCCGACATTTTGCAGTTTGTAATTGCCGTTATACACAACAACAGTCCATTGTTGGTATGTATTGTCCGGGTCATCAGCCAGAGAAACTACTGCATTACTGCTGTTTGAACTCAGAGCATAACCGTTATAAACAAATCTGTAGGTTTTGCCCTCTTCAAGGGTTGATGTTTCTGTCCATTGAGTAATCTCCTGACCGGGTGTAAGCTCAATTTCCGAATATGTTGCTGTGTACCCTTGGAATTTATCTTCAACAACGGTATATTCAACAGGTGTATCGCTGTCATCATTGATGTAAAGCAAGCCGTCAAATGTACCTGTCCAACTGTTGTTCCTGTTGAGAGTAAGTGTTCTGCCTGTGTCCTTACCGTCGGCATAAAGACGGACTGTTATACTGTCATTGATATGAGCCGTTTCGCCGTCTGACCATGTTTTTGAAACAGCAAGAGCTGTTTGTTTGTCTTCGGGAATAGGTGTGTTGGTAACAATACGGAGAGTACCGCTTAATTCGCTGTCCGACTGCTTGTAAAGCTCAAATTCAATGCCGCTTGTGTTACTTACGGATGCATCTGATGCAAAATAATAATACACATTTCCGTTCTGAGCAAACAGCATTGAATTATGGAAATACACAACCTTGTTACCGTCTGCACTTGGTACAAAAGATGATGTGCCGTTGAGGACTATTCTGTGTCCGCTGCCGTTTTCAAGGTGGAAGCCCATACCGTCTGCCGTTGCTGTCCATTGAGCAGAAGAATTTGTCTGTGCATTTGTCTGACTTATCCATGTAAAACTGCTGCCGCTTACTGAAAGAGCATTTGAGGTTGATTTGTCAACAAGAATGAATGTGTCACCGTCTCGAAGAGTGTCGGTTTTTATCCATTCACCGTCATCGCTGAATGTCTGAGCATCACTCAACGTACTTGAAAAGCCTGCAACCTGCACTTCCTGTACGCTGTATACAATTTCCGTTCCGTCGTCATTCTTTGCGGGTAAATCTGTCCAGGTGTAAGTCCATTCGTTACTTGTGTTAAGAGTTGCAATTCTCCCTGTAACAACTCCGTCAGCCACAAGGTAGACCTGTACATTGTCGGGGATATTTTGGGCATCGTCTGCCCAGTTTTTTGTAACTCTTATAGTAATTGAGCCTGTTGCATCGGTTGTTTCTTTCTGGTTGGTAAGAGTGATTGCGAGTGTTCGTGTTGCTTCGTCGGTTTCATATTTCTGAATTTCAAATCCGGGGGTATGATTGCCGTCTTCACCTCTTAAAGTATCTGTTGTACATACCATGCCTCCGATATTATTCATAACCACACGCACGATGTCGTCGGTTTCGGGATAGCCGTCGGGTGCTTTTGTTTCTTTTATATAATATGTTTTTCCGGGAGAAATCCCCCACATATATGCTTTTCCGTTTTTAACGGTAAAGACATTTGTGTTTTCATTATTACGCTGATATTCTGCTTCGGAATTCCACAACTCCGCTTTTTGTGTGCAATCTTCATCCGTAAATACAGAGAATTGTGCA
This sequence comes from uncultured Eubacteriales bacterium, assembly GCA_964495345.1. GTDB lineage: Bacteria > Bacillota > Clostridia > Oscillospirales > Acutalibacteraceae > UBA1081. The sequence continues at coordinate 6,295 of CAZBVV010000046.1, read as the reverse complement.
CCGTTAAGCTGTTCACCTGAAAGTGAATCCTGTTTGATTATTTCAATAGAATAGCGGGGAGCGATATTAAAGTAAATCGCACAGTTGGACTGCGAACCGCCTCGTTCCATGTAGTAAATGGTAAGTGTGTGGTCACCGTCTGAAAGATTAATTTCTGTTTCGGTATCGGTTGCAACAAGGTCATTGTTTTCGGCATAATCGGTGGTGATAATGCCTGTTGAAAAATCTATTGTGCCTGTCATAATGCCGTGCAGACCACCGATATCCATAACAAGCTCACCGTCGATAAATACCCAGAGGTCATCGTCACCGCTGAATTGGAAATTCATGTGTTCGCCGTGAGTTGAGATATTACCGTAGTTGCCGTATTCGTCAACACTGCCTGTATCGTTTGGCAGATAGAACTGAATTTCGGATTTCATGCCAAACCAATAGTTTGTACCTGCATTTTCTGCAGCACTACCTTGATTTGTTGCCTTGGCATCATACTGATAGTTCCCTGAATTACCGTATCTGTCCTGATAATCAACTATTGTTTTGTTGTTGCTGTTGTTTGCGTAGGGTGAATTAAAAGGCAAAAAGTCAGAATATGCACCGTCTGCGGTAGGATTACCGTCTGCATCAATGCTGTCCTTCAAAGAGTCGGAAGTTCTTTCAAGATAATCGTAGATATAAAAACGCTTGTCCGTCTGATTATATGATGCGGCATTGAGTGTTGCATCGTAATAGTAATAGCCGTTATGCTCGCCGTCATAGTTTGTGCTGCCGTTTTCCATGAACTGATAAAGATAGTTTGCCGTGCCTACATAAGTTTTGCCTATAACCTCGGTGTCGGGATTGAAAAGAATATCAATAATATCCTTTCCGCCGGACATATCGTAAACATAATCCGGAATCTGTGATGTGATTTCTGTGCCTTGGTTATCGTTAAGCCTTGCTCTGTTTGAGGGGTATGAAATGTTTTTATTGCCTGTATCCCAATCTCGGAAAATAAAGCCTAATGAGGGTGCATTGTTATAACCAACTGTAGCGTTCTGCACAACTGACCATGTTTCATCGTGTGATGAGGCACTTACCGAGCCTGAATGTGAAACAGCCTGCATGTTGAAAATTGCACTGTAATCGAACATCTGTGTAGTGATGAATGAATTTGTGTCAAGACTTGGTACAACGTGCTCATTGTTCTGACCTACATCATAAGTAGCGGCTACCCAATCCGCATAGAATACGGTATTTTTTGTGATTTCAACCGTATCACCCGGCTGATAGTATTTGTTATTTTTTATGTCGTACCAGCCGTTTAATTTGTAATCGTATTTGCCGGGAGATTGCCATGTTGTCGGCAACGTGATATACGGGTCTGTTGCATAAACAGCCTGATAAGTGTTTGCCGCTTCGTAAAGGCTCATAATTGAACCGCAGGTACCGTCAAGCCATACATGATAAACATCCTGTGGGACAGTTACCTGTGCAAGATAGAACTGTGCGGCACTTGATGCTGTTGTGGTTGTCTGAAAGACAACAGAATTGCCCGATGTTACTATACAGGAATAGTTGGAATTGCTTTTTACACGGAAAGTTGTAGTGTCGGAAGATGCGACACTTTCAAGCGATGATGACCAACCGCCTGCTGTGGTAACGCCGTAATCAGTACTGCTGTTATAGTATGAGTGCATATAACGGGATGTGCCAAGATTCTGAATAACATAGGTTGTTCCGCTTTGCAGAGAGAAAGTCCAGAACAGATTGTTGCCCATTGAACTTGACGTTACGCTTGAGTCACTGTTGACGGTTATGCTGACAGCGTTGCCGTTGCCGTCAATAGCATAATACCCGCCATTGTAATAAGTGTAAACTATGTAATATGTTTCACCTGAACCGTCAAGTGATGAAAATTCAACAGTTTCTGCTGTTGGGTCTGTTGAAGCAATTGATTCTATATCGTATTCATCATCAGCCATAAGATTGATGCTGTAATCGGTTTCGTCTTCCGACGGGGCAATATAACATGAATCATTATGCCTATGCTCATAATCTGTACACAAAAAAATTCTTTCGGTTTTATAACATTCATCAGTATGCGAATGCTCCGATGGGGGTTCAATATCAGTAGCTGTTTCTGTTGTTGAGTATGAACAAGTCAGCGTTTGCTTTGTAATATAGCAGTTTTCGGTGTGAATATGCTCCTGATATCCGCAATAGGTCTGACCTACAGTTAGTGCCGGGAGGATAAGCATATATGTTGTGCAAAAAACAACAATGACTGAAAGATAAATCAAAGCTCGTTGCCAGTGTCTTTTTTCTGTATGCTGTTTTATAAGCTCTGCCACTTTTTGCTGAAAATTCAACATTTACCATCCTCCTTGTTAGTATTATCCATATTATACAATATCATATTTAAATACATTATTCAACATTTTCAGATAAATTATTGCAGTTAGGAGTGATGAGTTAAGGAAGCCGCAAGGCGGCTTGAATTTAAAAGGTTCAAAAGGCAGAGCCTTTTCCACACTTATTACTTCTTCACTATTACTTCTTACATTAAACAAAAACAAGACCGCCAATGGCGGTCCTTCGTTAGTTAAGCTTGTTGTAGCATTTGTATGCATTTGTCCACGCACTGTTCTGCGGTAAGATTTGTGCAGTCGAGTGTAATATCCGCATATTTTCGGTAAAGGGGGGTTCTTTCACGGTAGATATCATCCACCGTGTTGCCGTTTGGCATAGCAACGCCTCTTGTGCGGATATCACCCAAGCGTTTTGTGATTTCCGTTACGGGCAGGTCAAGATAAATTACAATTCCGTCTTTTTTGAGTTTTTGCATAGCTTTTTCACCGTAAACCGCACTTCCGCCGGTTGCTATAACACAGTTGGAAAAGTCACAGTCGGAAATTGTTTGATTTTCTATTTCAAGAAATTCGTTCGTTCCCTTTTGTGCTATTATTTCGCAAAGGCTCATGGAATGTTTGCTTTGGATGATAAGGTCTGTGTCAACGAATGAGAAAAGCATGGATTTTGCCAGGAGTACACCGATTGTGCTTTTACCGGCTCCGGGCATACCTATTAAAACTACATTTTTCATTCCTGTGCCTCGTATTTCTCAACGTCAAACCAAAACTCAACACCGTTTTCGTGGTTTATAACGCCGTATTTTTGCTTATGGAGTTTCTGAATTGCGGCAACTATGGCAAGTCCCAGTCCGAATCTGCCCTGTGAACGGGACATGGCTTTGTCTGCCCTGTAAAAGCTGTCCCAGATGTGGTCAATATCCTTAGGTGCAATAGGCGTACCGCTGTTGAATATGCTTACTCTGTAACAGTTGTTGTCAATCAGTTTTGCAGATGCTTTGATTATCATATCTCCGCTTACGTGTGATACTGCATTTGACATATAGTTGTTAACGACCGTGGGAATTATGAATGTATCGCCGTAGGCTGTAATGTCTTTGTCAACGTCGTTGATTGCAGTAATGTCTTTTTCTTTGAGAATTTCGTTGTTGCGTTCAAACCAACTGCTGATAAGGTTGTATAAATTGAATGATTCGCTTGCGAGCTGATATTCTCCCGATTCGTACTTGATGATTTCAAGCAGTTTCATAACAAGACTGTTCATTCTGTCCGTTTCGGAAATGATTGTATCGCAATACTTTACGGCTGTTGCAGGGTCGGATTCAAGAAATACTTTAAGTCCTTCTGCGTAGCCCTGAATAATGGTTATGGGTGTTTTCATCTCATGGGAAACACCGGAAATAAATACTTGTCTTAATTGGTCTATGGTTCTTTCCTGCTCAATATCATCTTGCAGTTTTTTGTTTTTCTGTTGCAGGTCAACAAGTGCAATTTCCAGCGATTCGCTCATTTCATTAATACTGTCTGAAAGCTCGGAAATTTCCAGAATGTTGTTAGGCTCACATTTCTGACTGAAATCAAGCTTGGACATATTTTTTGTTATGCGGCTCATTTCTTCCAAAGGCTTTGTCGTCTGTCGGACAAATATTATAATAACTATGAGAGCTGCAAAAAGCAAAATTATGGCAACAGCCGAAATAAATACAACGGCTAAAGTGGTGCTTGCGTCAACGGCAGATTTCAGCTTAAACAGTTTTATTGTAACGCCCGATTCCGTATGCCACGTACCTACAAGATACGTAGCGTTTTTCTGCGTTGACGAGGTATCAATACTAAGATTGAATTCATTATAAACGGTAGAGCCTAAATCTGTGGTAACCGAGTAGTTCTTCTTCTCGGTTTCGGGAATGATTATGTATTCATCGTTGTAGGGAGGAGCAGACATTTCACCTTTGTAGGAGGTGGAATACACAAAATCACCGTCAGCAGTATACATCTCAATGTTTACCTCGTATTCACGCTCAACGCTGTCCATGTGGGTAATAAAATTCACATCACCGCTTATGTATGCTTCTTCTATTTCTCGTTCCGCAAAGAACATTCTTACCGCAGAATATCCGAGATATACCCAGTCAAGTCCCTTGTAAGTAGTAAAAACTATGCTGACTAAGACTACGGCAAGCAATAGTGCTATCGTTCTTATAAGCTTACTGCTCAGGTTGATTTTTGTTTTTTGCCGCTTCTTTTTAACTTTTTTATTTTCAGCCATGATTATTCGCTCTCAACCTTATAGCCTGCACCGTAAATGGTTTTTATGTGCTTTGTGCCCCAATCACCTAACTTTGTGCGAAGTCTTGCAACATGGGAGTCAACGGTCCTTGTGTCACCGTCAAAGTCAAATCCCCAGATATCGTCAAGGAGCTGTTCTCTGGAGTAAACTCTGCCGGGATTTGATACAAATTTATAAAGTATGCTGTATTCTTTGAGTGTGAGCGTTATTGATTTTCCGTTAAGGTACACCTCATGTGCTTCGGTATTGAGTTTTAAGTCACCGAGCTGAAATGTGCTTGTAACAGAGTTCTGCGTACTATGCTTGAGAAGCACCGCAACTCTTTTCATGAGTACGGAGGGACTGCACGGTTTTGTTACGTAATCGTCGGCACCTGCCTCAAAACCTGTCAGCTCGTCAAACTCCTGGCTTCTTGCCGAGAGCATTATGACGGGAACGTTAGAGGTTTGTCTTATAGTTCTGCAAACCTCCCAGCCGTCGATTTTTGGCATCATAATATCAAGGATTACAAGAGCTATATCCGGATTTTCCCGGAATACCTCCAACGCCTGCTCACCGTCTGTTGCTGAAAGAGGTTCGTAACCGTCACGGCGGAGAAAATCACAAACAAGATTCATTATAAGCTCTTCATCGTCTGCAACAAGAATTTTTTTCATGCTGATACCCTCTTTTTTTGTTTAAAATTTATTTATTCTGTTAAATATCTGTGTACGCTGTAACGCTTTTATAAATATTGTGCCTGCTACCATACACATTACAATTTCGCCCAAGGCTACTTCAATAGCCGATATGAAAAACAGCTGAACGGTTTTGTCACCTAAGTACCATATTTCAAGTCCTATAATCAGGGCGTTGAATATAACGGGCGGTAAAGTTGCAATAAACGGAGTGTTTTTAATCGTCACATTCCTCAGATAATATGACGAAACTGCCGCCAGAAGCGTTGCAATAGAGCCGCATATTATGTCTATCAGACCGAAAGGACTTGACAGGTTTGAGATAATGCAACCGATTACAAGCCCGGGAATAGCGGCAGGAGTGAATACGGGCAGAACTGTCAGTACTTCCGACAAGCGGAACTGAATGGCGTTGTAAGCCAGTCCCAATGCGTTGGAAACGTAGGTGAGTGCCACATAAAGTGCCGCAATAACAGCGGACTGTGTGATGTACAGGGTTGATTTTTTGTTCATTTTTTATTCTTCTTTCCGTAGTTTTTATTATGGTCAGGATGGTTCCGAACTGACCGCAGATTTCTGCACTTATATATTAACAAATTGTAAAGATATTGTCAAGAAATATAATCAGAGCAATAATTTGCAGTACGCTGAATTATTGTTTATTATCCTCTCTTAGTCTTAGTAGGGTCAATGTTAAGTGCGCGTTGCAAAGCTTTTTCAATATCATAAGACGGTTCGTCGTTCTGTTTGGGCGGTGTATAATTGCGAGCAAAAACATAAAGATGTCCTACATGACCTGTTTCGTATCGTTTATCTCCCGTTGCAATTTTATCTGACAGCTCTTCGATGACTTTATCGGCAATAAAAGGGTATCGTTCGCAGAATCTTTTATATTCATCTTCCGTCAATAAAACATTGTTGTGTTTTCCGTGTGCGTGCGTGTCTCTCTCACACTCTTTCAATCTTACACTCTTATTATT
>CAZBVV010000045.1:0-12956 GCA_964495345.1 uncultured Eubacteriales bacterium | reverse complement strand
CTGAAAGGGGGTCACGGATAGCACCGCCGATACAGGTTGCCGCACCGCCGAAAGGCTCGATTTCTGTGGGATGGTTGTGTGTTTCGTTCTTGAAAAGAAGAAGCCAATCCTGTTCTTCACCCTCAACATTTACCTTGATTTTAACGGTACAAGCGTTGATTTCTTCTGATTCGTCAATTTTGGGTAATTTGCCCTTTGCCTTTAAATATCTTGTGCCGACTGTGGCAATATCCATAAGGTTGATGGGCTTTGTTCTGCCGATTTCATGTCTTGCGGCAATATATTCGTCATAAGCTTTCTGTAAAAGAGGCTCTTCAAACTTAACGCTGTCGATTGTTGTTAAGAATGTTGTATGACGGCAGTGATCTGACCAATATGTGTCAATCATTCTGATTTCTGTGATAGTGGGAGTTTTGTTTTCAGACTTGAAATAATCCTGACAGAACTTGATATCGTCAGCATCCATAGCAAGTGCATACTGCTTTACAAAATCAGCAAGACCTTTTTCATCAAGGTCGTTAAAACCGTCAAGAACAGCAACGCTGTCGGGTACTGCATACTCTGCTTTGAGAGTATCAAAAGTATCCATAGTTGCCTCACGGCTCTCAACAGGATTGATAACGTACTTTTTAACAGCCTCTACATCTGCCTCGGACATATCGCCTTTCATAACATAAACTCTTGCAGTTCTTACAAGAGGTCTTTCACCCTGTGAGATAATCTGGATACATTGTGCGGCGGAGTCTGCTCGCTGGTCAAACTGACCTGGAAGATACTCAACTGCAAAAATTATATCTCCCTCATCTGCCTGAAGAGTGTCTGTTACTTTATCAAGCTGCGGCTCTGAAAAAACCGTTTTTACAGAATAATCAAACAAATCTTTTTCGATATTTTCAACATCATAACGGTTGAGAAGCCTTAATTCTTTAAGAGAGGAAATGCCTAAAAGAGAAACAATATCACTTTTAAGAGAATGAGCCTCATGGGCAAGTTCTTCTTTTTTTTCTACAAATATTCTGTATACCATTAATTTTCACCTGCTTTCAATGCCTTTGCACCGATGTCACGACGGAAAAATGCGTTACCGAAATGCACCTTTTCTACCGCCTTATATGATTTGCTGATAGCCTCTTCAAGTGTGTGTGCTGTGGCTGTTACGCCCAATACTCTGCCGCCGCTTGTAAGAAGCTTGCCGTTTTCCGCCTTTGCACCTGCTACGAAAACTTCGCCGTCAATATCTTCATCAACCGTTATTTCATAGCCCTTTTCATAAGCTACGGGATAACCCTCAGATGCCATAATTACACAACAAGCATTTTCGTTTTTGAACTTAACATCAATTTCAGACAGTTGTTCATCTGCTACAGCCTCCATAATTGTGTAAAGGTCTGTATCAAGCAAAGGAAGAACAACCTGTGTTTCGGGGTCACCGAAGCGGCAGTTATATTCAATAACCTTTGTGCCGCCAGGAGTTATCATAAGTCCGAAGTAAAGACAACCCTTGAATGTTCTGCCCTCGGCATTCATAGCGTTCATTGTAGGAATAAAGATTTTTTCCATACATTCTTTTGCAACTGCATCTGTATAGTAGGGGTTGGGAGCAACCGTTCCCATACCGCCCGTGTTAAGTCCCTCGTCGTTATCCTTTGCACGCTTGTGGTCCATTGAAGAAACCATAGGAACAACTGTTTTACCGTCTGTGAATGAAAGAACGGAAACTTCGGGACCTGTAAGGAATTCTTCGATAACGATATTGCTTCCGCTTTCACCGAAAACCTTATCTTCCATCATTTCTTTAACTGCTTTTTTAGCGTCATCACGTGTCTGTGCGATAATTACGCCTTTACCGAGTGCCAGACCGTCCGCTTTAATAACGGTAGGAATGGGAGCTGTTTCAAGGTATGTAAGAGCCTTGTCCATATCTGAAAATACTTCGTATTCCGCTGTGGGAATACCGTATTTTTTCATAAGATTTTTTGAAAATACCTTACTGCCCTCGATTATAGCCGCATTTTTCTTGGGACCGAAGCATTTTATGCCGATTTCGTTAAGAGCGTCAACACAACCGAGCACAAGAGGGTCATCGGGAGCAACAACAGCAAAATCAATGCCGGTATTCTTTGCAAAATCAACGATTCGGGCAATATCTGTTGCACCGATATTCACACATTCGGCATCTGCGGCAATTCCGCCGTTACCGGGGAGTGCATATATCTTTTCAATAGCTTTATTTTCTTTTAACTTTTTGATGATGGCATGCTCACGACCACCGCCACCGACCACCATAATTTTCATAAAATCAACCTTTCAATTGTAAATTGTACATTGTAAATTGTTAATTATCAATGGTGGAACAATCTCATACCTGTAAAGCACATAGCAATACCGTACTTGTTACAGGTTTCAATAACCTGGTCATCTCTGATTGAGCCGCCTGGCTCTGCTATGTAAGAAACACCGCTTCTTCTTGCTCTTTCGATGTTGTCACCGAATGGGAAGAATGCATCCGAACCGAGTGCAACACCAGTAATGGAATCAAGATATGCTCTCTTTTCAGCCTTTGTAAACTCTGCGGGCTGTTCGGTGAAATACAACTGCCAGTTGCCGTCTGCAAGTACATCTTCGCTGTCGTCGGAGATATAAACATCAATACAGTTATCTCTGTCAGGTCTGCCAAGCTCGGGTTTAAAGGGAAGACTAAGCACCTTTTCATGCTGACGGAGATGCCAGTTGTCTGCTTTCTGACCTGCAAGTCTTGTACAATGGATTCTTGACTGCTGACCTGCACCTACGCCGATAGCCTGTCCCTGATATGCGTAGCAAACGGAGTTTGACTGTGTATATTTAAGAGTGATAAGAGAAATGATAAGGTCTCTTTTTGCTTCTTCGGGAATTTCCGTATTTTCCGTAACAACCTTTGTAAGAAGCTCGTTGTCAATTTTAAAGTTGTTTCTGCCCTGTTCAAAGGTAATGCCGTAAACCTGCTTTACCTCCTGCTCCATCGGAACATAATCAGCATCAATTTTAACAATGTTGTAGTTGCCTTTTCTCTTCTGTTTAAGGATTTCAAGAGCTTCTGGCTCGTAACCGGGAGCGATAACACCGTCGGAAACTTCACGCTTGATAAGAAGTGCTGTTGTAACGTCACAAACATCGGAAAGAGCAATCCAGTCACCGAAAGAGGACATTCTGTCCGTTCCTCTTGCTCTTGCGTAAGCACAAGCAAGGGGTGATTCGTCAAGGCCGTCGATATCATCAACGAAACAAGCCTTTTTAAGAGCATCGGAAAGAGGAGTGCCGACAGCCGCAGATGTGGGACTTACGTGCTTGAATGACGTTGCACAGGGCATACCTGTTGCCGCTTTAAGCTCCTTAACAAGCTGCCATGAGTTAAAAGCATCAAGGAAATTGATGTAACCCGGTCTGCCGCAAAGAATTTCGATAGGAAGCTCACTGCCGTCGCTCATATAAATCTTTGCAGGCTTCTGATTGGGGTTACAGCCGTATTTAAGTTCAAATTCTTTCACAGTAATACCCTCCGATTAGTTGTTTTTATTTACGATTCTTGTTTCTGTTTCGCCTGAATCAATGTCAATATATCTTACGAAAAGAGAAACCTTGTTGTCCTCGTTAAGATTTGTCCAGATAAGATCTGTAAGCTCATCAATGCTTACATCGGGCAGTTCAAGAGTCTTGGGTTCGCCCTCAAATGAGGGAAGAGGATTGCCGTCACAGTTATATGTATGAATAAACTTTGCTCTGCCGCAGACGGGATTGGAGTATGCATAAGTGAATCTCTCACAGGATGAATCATCACCCTCTGCACTCTTGAGAATTGACATCGCAAAATTCATACCGTCATTTTCACGGCGGATAATACCCGATATACGAGGAGTAAAGTTAGGATTATCATCCTCAAACTCTCTTGTGCGAAGTGCCTGTTCAAAGGTCATCTGCTTATCCATAAGCGCGTAGATAGTATCTGTCTGGTCACCGTTTGTAACGATAGTCTTGTTGCCTAAAACTCTTACCGGATAGTAAATGATAAGATGAGGATCAGTCATTTTGGACTCGTCAAATGCCTTTGTACGCATAGCCTCACCCTCGGCAACAAATACACGATTGCGGCTGTTTTCACTTCTGCCCATAATAAAATATGCAGTTACAGCTTTTTTTCCGTCTGCACTTTTACCTATAATAATGCCTCTGCCGTGATAAGCAAGAGAATTAAGCTCGTTAGCAATAGTAGAAACTTTCATTTCAGTTCTCCTTTATAAAAACTTTGTTATCTTTTACTTCTAATTTATCCTCACAGAAAAGCTTAACTGCTTCGGGAAGAATTTTCCACTCAGCCTTCTCCATAATTCTTTTCTGGAGTGTTTCGGGAGTATCATTCTGCATAACCTCAACTGCTTTTTGCATAATTATCGGACCTGCATCACATTCGGGAGTTACGAAATGCACAGTTGCACCCGAAATTTTTACACCTTTCCGGAGTGCGGCTTCATGAACGTGAAGTCCGTAATATCCTTTGCCGCAGAATGAGGGAATCAATGCAGGATGGATATTTATAATTGCGTTGGGATAAGCCTCATACACCTGTTCGTCAATGATTGTAAGAAATCCTGCAAGCACAACAAGGTCAATATCCGCATTTCTGAGTGTATCAACAAGTGCTTTTGAATACGAAGCAATATCAGCATAATCTTTTCTGCACAGCACAACGGAGTCGATACCGTTGTTTGCGGCTCTTTCGAGAGCATAAACACTCGGTTTTGAAGCTACAACGAGTGTAATTTTACTTTCGCCGAACATACCGCTTTTTTCGCTGTCAATAAGACTTTGAAGATTTGTTCCGCCGCCCGAAACAAGAACGGCGATATTCTTTTTACTCAATTATAACACCCTCTTCGGATCTGATAACCTCACCGATAATATAAGCATCCTCACCGTTTGCTTTAAGAACTTCAAGAGCCTTGTCTGCATCCGCTTTAGCAACGATAACGCTCATACCAACACCCATGTTGTATGTGTTGAACATATCTCTTTCGGGAATATTGCCTGTCTTTGCAATAAGGTCAAAAATAGGAAGTATTCTGATTGCTGATTTTTCAATCTTTGCACCTAAGCCTTCGGGGATAGTTCTCGGAATGTTCTCATAGAAGCCGCCGCCTGTGATGTGTGATACACCCTTTACTTTAACTTCTTCAAAGAGAGCAAGCATAGGCTTAACATAAATCTTTGTGGGAGTAAGGAGTGTTTCACCAACTGATTTACCGCCAAGCTCCTCACGGGGAGTTTTGATGTCTGCATTTTCAACATCAAAAACCTTTCTTACAAGGGAGAAACCGTTAGAATGAACACCGCTTGAAGGCAAAGCAATAATAACATCACCCTCTGTGATAGATTTGTTGTTTACAACCTTATCTTTATCAACAACACCTACGGAGAAGCCTGCGAGGTCGTATTCGTCAACAGGATAGAAGCCGGGCATTTCTGCTGTTTCGCCGCCGATAAGAGCCGCACCTGACTGAACACATCCCTCTGCAACACCTGAAACGATATCCGCAATTCTTTCGGGAACATTTTTACCGCAAGCGATATAGTCAAGGAAGAAAAGAGGCTTTGCACCGCAACAGATAATATCGTTAACACACATAGCAACACAGTCAATACCTACCGTATCGTGCTTATCCATGATAAATGCAAGTTTCAGTTTCGTACCAACACCGTCAGTACCGCTGACAAGCACAGGCTTGCTGATACCTGTAAGGTCAAGCTCGAAAAGACCGCCGAAACCGCCTATATCGGACATTGAGCCCTGTGTCATTGTTCTTGCAATATGCTGTTTCATAAGCTCAACAGCTTTGTAGCCGGCAGTAATATCTACGCCTGCTTCTTTATAACTTTCGCTAAAACTTTTCATATGTTTATCCTCCTGTAAGGAATTTTTATTATTTTTTTGTTATATAAAAATGTGAAATAGGGACAAATCACATTTCATTAATTATATTTTTCTTCGATTGCTTTGTTTTTTGCAAGCACTTTTTCACTGCCTGCTTTTCTTGCATCATTAAGTTTATCCGCAAGCTCTTTATCTTCAATTGCAAGCATCTGAATTGCAAGCAAAGCCGCATTAGCCGCACCGTTTACAGCAACGGTTGCAACGGGAATACCTGTGGGCATCATAACGGTTGAAAGAAGAGCATCCATACCGTCAAGATATTTAGCCGCTACGGGAATACCGATAACGGGGAGAGTTGTATTTGCAGCAATAGCACCTGCAAGATGTGCAGCCATACCTGCGGCGGCAATAATTGCACCGAAGCCGTTTACTCTTGCGTTTTCGGAAAACTCCTTTGCTTCAACGGGTGTTCTGTGTGCAGAATAAACATGAACCTCAAAAGGTACACCGTACTCTTTAAGGGTGTCAATAGCTTTTTCAACAACAGGTAAATCGCTGTCGCTACCCATAATGATTGCAACTTTTTTCATAAAAAAACCTCTTTTCAAACAGTTGAATACCAAAAAAAGGCAGTCCTGTACTGTAAGGACTGCCCAGACGGTCGGCTAAAAACATTTCTGCTCCCTGCGGTCAATTCCGCTTATCCGTCAGTCACAGAAATCCATATGATGATTATATCATTTGGTGAATACAAAAGTCAATATAATTAAAATCTATAAATAAAAAAATATAATTATTATAACAGATGCAATTTGGTAACAATGACTAACGAAATAAAAGCAAAAAACTTTATCTATCAGAAAATTGTTGTTTTATATTATAAAAAGTCCTTGCCGTTAAGATAACGCCAAGCCGCAATATATTTTACGGCGGAAGAATGAACGGGACTTTCGATATCAAAATAATGCTCACCGTCGATGATTATTACCGCATCGGGTGAAGAAGTCCACACTTTGCTTATTGAGTCCATATTCATTTCTACAGTTTCATTTTCGCTTAAAATTACTGCAAATTTGTCTTTATAAAGCTGTAATGTTGCATTTTCGGAAAGAAGCGTTTTACTGTCTTTTTTTACAGATACCACTTTCATGCCCGATTCTTCAAAAATAATTTCACCGCTTTGGGCGGAAAGCACCTTTTCTTTCCACACATCTCTTTGCCACTTATCCCAATCAAGAACATTATCAAAAATTACATTGTCCTGACCGTGAAAAAATGCATCTGTGCCGTACTCTACCGTATACGAGCAATTATGACATTTAAAACTGTCACCTTTGCTGTGAAGATGCCCTGTTTTTTTACATGAGGGACAAATATAGAGAATACGCTCTAAATATTCAGCCATATTCTCGCCTGTATAAACACCGGGATTTAACCGTTGCTGCTCAAATGCGTTAACATAAGTATCTCTGCGGATGATATCATTCACTTCATCAACAGTCATATCTGCTATTTCTTGCGGAGAGTATTCGTTTACAACACCGCATCTTAATGTGCCTTTTTTCTTTTTTTCTGACCACCTTGCAGTAAGAAGATAGCCGTTATCAAAACGGAATGTAACAAGTGCAACTCCCGAATCTTTAACCATTTTGCCTGTATTTTCAGAGATAAAGCCCGTTTCACCGTTGAAGCTTGTGTTACCCTCTGCAAAAATTGCCACGGGTATACCTGCTTTAAGAGTTCCGAGAATATCATTTACAAGCACAGACGACGGTTTGTCCCTGCGTTTTACAATAATACCGCATAACGCTTTAAGAACAAAACCCAACGTGCCCTTTCTTGAAACATGGTCACTTGCAACAAAACGAACATATCTGTTTTTTAATGCAAGCACTATATAGCCGGGGTCTATAGAGCTTGTATGGTTAGATACAAGTATAAAAGTTTTGTGTTTTGGCGAATAATACCGTGGCTTGAAATTCAAAATTACACGCAAAGGCAGATGAAGAATCCACGCCAGAGTTTCTATAAATATCTTATTAAAAACAAAACCTTTTCGCACATTTTTTTGATTCCGGTTCATACACACACCCCTTTTTTATTAATGCATTATTTGGTAACCTGTTAAGAAATTAAAAGGCTATCCTTGCGGGAAAGCCTTTTTAGATTTATCACATTGCACCACTAAGAATGTCCAATATATCGAGTTGCTTATAGCCGTCAAGACTGAACACATCGGACGGAAGAGTGCCTGTTAAAGTATTAACATTGTATTTTTCTATAACTTCACCTGCTGAATTCTTTATAATCAAATACTTAACATTTTCCTCAGCATCAAAACAGAAGCAAAGCTCACTACCTGTTTTCTCTACAAATCCATATACTGTATGTTCAGCACCGCTGATTTCTTCAGTATAACAAACAATATAGCTATAATCAGTTACAGAGCCAAAATTAAATGCATCGGTTATTGAATCAATATCAAAATCATCCATGCCCAGGATTTTAAGAGTTGTTTCATCAAGTTTAAGATAACAAGGAGTGCCATCGTAAACCATCTTCATATAAATAACTTTTTTCTCAATACCAAACAAATTCTTTTCAGTTTTAATCATCATAGATGTTTTCTGACCGTCCATAGATGCAATAACTTCAATATTTTTACCATCCATTGCAAAAACCATAGGAGTAGAATTTCCATCAATATCGCTATTGCAATCAAGATAGAATTTTTTATTAAACAATGAATCTATAACATCGGGATATTCTGTAACAATCGTTCTGCCCTTATCATCAACAGCAGGTACAACAGTTGTAGGCTCTTCTGTAGTAGGCTCTTCTGTAGTAGGCTCTTCTGTTGTAGGTTCCTCAGTAGTGGGTTCCTCGGTAGTAGGCTCTTGAGTTGTTGTTTCCTCATCAGTAGGCTCCTGAACTTCCGTTTCATCCTCAATTACGATTTCAGCAGGGACAAACTTATCAAGTTCAGCCGCAACACGAAGAATTTTACGAGCATCACTGGCAATAATCTCGCCGTTTTCGTCAACATCGGCTGCGATAAGGGCTTCGCCTTCAAGTAAAGAAATCTGTGCGGAATGTCTTAATACAAGTCTTGCATCAGCCGCTGTGATTTCATTATCCATATTAACATCACCACGAAGAATTGCCTTAGCGTTGACATTAATCAAAGCACAGCATACAAGCATTACAAGTGCGATAACAGCACTCAGAACTTTTTTAAGATTTAAGTGTTTCATAAAAATACCTCACTTTTGTTTTTTACTCTATCAATTATACATAAAAAATCCCTCTTTTGCAATATCTATTAAGATTTTCTTTTAGGAATATTAAGGTTTTTATTGAAAAGTTTTGCAAATGCAGATATAATTAGCCAAGAGGTGAACCTTTATGAATAAAAAAATGTGTATTAATTTAATAGAATCAACTATTCCCTTTGTTGACCAGCTCCCGATTATAAAAAACGCAGGTTTTGACGGTATTTTTACGGATTGGGAAAGAGATGTTGAACTGCATCCGATTATAGAAAAAGCAAGAGAGCTTGGACTGTATGTTCAGTCGTTGCACGCACCCTTTTACGGAATGGATGATATTTTCCACGATGACGAAGGTGCACTTTCAAACAAAATGATTGCCGACCTTATGGGTACTATAGATTCCTGTGCCGAGTTCGACATTGACCTTGCAGTTTTTCATGCTGTCATCGGTATGGATAATCACTCCCCTAACGAATTGGGACTTGAAAGACTCCGAAAAGTTATTGACCACGCAGCAGAAAAGAATGTGCGTATTGCATTTGAAAACACAGAGGGTGAAGAATATCTTAAAGCAATTCTTGACCGCTACGGTGACAGAGAGTATATCGGTTTTTGTTTTGATTCGGGACACGCAATGTGTTACAACTCCGGCAGTGACATTTTAGGTAAATTCGGCAAATATATTTTCTCAACACATCTTAACGACAATATGGGACAGACCGAAGAAGAAATCACATTCTGCGACGACAACCATATGCTCCCCTTTGACGGTATTGCAGATTGGGAGAAAATCGCAAAACAGCTTAAAGAGAATAATTTTAAAGGTCCGTTCACCTTTGAGCTTGTTAAAGTTAACCGCCCGAACAGAAACACGAACGACAGATATGTTGAAATGTCTTTTGAAGAATATGTCAAAGAGGCATACGAAAGAGCAGATAAGTTCAGAAAATTGTATTTATCAAATTGAAAATTGAAAATGTAAAATTAATAAAAAGCCTTCACCTTTTAAAACATTTAAATTTAAGCTGTTTCACGGCTTCATTAATTTTCAACTTTCCGTTTGCAATTTTACATTACAATAAAAACCGCACCGATTTTATTCGATGCGGAATTTTTATTTTTGCAAAAGCCATTCAACAACATTCTTTTTTAATATGCCATCAATATTTACAGAAGAAAAAACAGTATCAAGCGTCAGCAGAAATTTAGGATAATTATCATGCAATTTATAAAACGGCTTTAATTCTCTTGTAAGAGTATTTTCATCAAGTGCAGAAGCACATACCTGATAATATTCAACATTTCCACCGTCTATTACAACAAAATCTACCTCTCCGTTATCAACATCACCCACATAAACTTCGTTGTATCTGCGTTTAAGCTCAAGAAAAACTATATTTTCAAGTATATGTCCTATATCACTTGCAGAGCTTTTTACAAGCATATTTCTTAAACCTGTATCAACCGAATAGTACTTGCAATTTGTTGAAAGGAACTGTTTTCCTTTTATATTGTATCGTGGTGCCTTATAAAGCAACAAGGAATCAACAAGCCCTGAAAGATATTTTTCAACTGTTTTCACATCAATCTTTTTGCCTGCAGATGTCATTGTATTTGCGATTTTAGAAGAAGATACCCTGTTGCCGATGTTGTGAAGCAAAAATTTTGATATGCTGTCAAGAGCAACTGAATCGTTGATTTTAAGTCTTTTTATTATGTCATTCAATAAAATTGTATTATAAATATCATTCAGATAATTTTTTGATTCTGTCCCGAAATTTTCATAGCGAAGAAGAAACGGAAATGAGCCGTATTCAACATATAAATTAAATTTTTCATAATCAGAAAGAGCAGAATATTTATCACTCAGTCCCTTATAGAACTCTGAAAATGATAGTGGCAGCATTTTAATTTCAACATATCTGCCTGAAAGCAAAGTCGCAAGTTCCCCCGACATAAAATACGCATTTGAACCTGTTAAATAAACATCACAGTTTTCTTTTATAAAAAGGCTGTCAACTGCCTTTTGGAAATCCTTACAATGCTGAATCTCATCAAGAAAAATATAATTCATTCTGTCAGAAACAAGACGAGTGCATATATAATCATAAAGAGCCTTATAATTATTAAGAGATTCGAAGTCCAAATCTTCAAAATTTACTAAAATGATCTGGTCTTCACTTACCCCATTATCAATAAGATAGTCTTTATATATTTTGAACAAAGTTGATTTTCCGCAACGACGGACACCCGAAACAACCTTAATTATTTGTTTATCTCTCCAACTGATAAGCATATTAAGATATTCTTTTCGTTCTACTGTTTTCATATTTTCACCCCTTATATACTATATGTATTATATTCCGTATTATTACAGATGTCAATACATTTTAGGGATTCAGTTCCAATATTTTTATGAATCGGTTGATTTTATGGATTATATTCCCTAAAAAACCGCACCGATATGACTCGATGCGGTTTCTGTTTTAATAAGTAAATTTATTGTCTTGAGTGATAGCATTTTTTGAACAATACTCACTAAAATAGCCGTTGAACACGTTATTGTAAACCATATTTGTATCTGTATTATCATTATTAAAGATAATTCCACGATTCACGGTGCCGTTTTCTGCGGTGGAATTAAAAACATTATTATAAATCTCAACAGAATGAGCACCACTCATAAAAATCATATATCCTCGGCTGGATGTTTTTCTATACGAATACCCATTGAA
Source organism: uncultured Eubacteriales bacterium (assembly GCA_964495345.1). Taxonomy (GTDB): domain Bacteria; phylum Bacillota; class Clostridia; order Oscillospirales; family Acutalibacteraceae; genus UBA1081. The sequence goes on along the minus strand of CAZBVV010000045.1, from coordinate 1,044 downwards.
GGTATTATCACAAATACTTATATTTGAATGAGCATATCCGTTATGTTCACCAATTGCAGGCGAGCCCGCACAATTGAAAATACAATTTTTTATTTCTATTTCAACACAGGGTACTTCGTCCTTCACAAAGTTAACAAGTTGTCCGTCAACATTGTATATTGGACCGTAATTGCCGCTTTTTGCAACATCAAGCTGTATCAATTCATCTGTACAACCTGCCGGCTTACTGACATATGATTCGGCATCAAAATTGCAATTGTTTATATAAACCTTCTTACTCGATGCAATTTCAACATAATGCCAGTTTGAACCATTGATAAATGATGCATCCGATATTGTTATATTATTTGCATGGCAAAGGTTTATTACTGTAAGATTTGATGCTATATTTTCATTACCGTCAAATGTACCTCCCACAATTTTTGAATTATGTACACCATTGTATTCTCCGGAACCAATGTTTGATGAGGTATATGTTGCTAACATATATTTTGTAGGTTCTGAACTCTCCATTCGTTTTAGAGTTGCGTTATCACTGAATACAAGCTCCTGATTTGAATAAAATATCAAACAAGATGAAATCATATATGTTCCATCAGGAAAATAAATTGTTCCTCCACTTTCTTTCATATAATCAAGTGCATTCTGAATTGCAAGAGTATCATCATTTATACCGTCGCCATACGCACCGAAATTAACAGAAACATCAGCTCTGTTCCCTTCAATAGAAACAATAGGTTCATTTGTATTTTCTATTCCAAATATCGAAAACAGTTTTTTTAATATATTATTAATAAAGTCTATAATTTTTTGAAAAAATTCTGTAATATTAATAGTTTCATTTACTGTTATAACTTCGCTTTCTGATGCATATGTTGTTATAGCACCATATGAAAACAGCAATACTATTGATAATAAACACGAAATAACTTTTTTCATTTTCTCAACCTCTTTTTTATGCAAGTTACTATAACAATAATTTACAACATTATACACCACATCTGGTGTAAATGTCAATACACTAAATGTGGTGTATTATAATTT
>CAZBVV010000044.1:0-13089 GCA_964495345.1 uncultured Eubacteriales bacterium | reverse complement strand
CGAAGCCTTTTCCTCAATTATGAATTATGCATTATACATTATGCATTAATAAATTGTTGTTTATCGAAAGGAAGTAATATTATGGGCACAATAGCGATGGTTGGCGGAGGAAGATACGAGGATTACGAGATTTTCCCCATTATAAAACACATAGTTTCCCTTGCAGGGAAGCCGAATCCGAATGTTTTATTCGTTCCCACGGCAGGATTTGACTACATCATAGGCGATGAAGTTATTTTTGATCTTTTTCATCAATGCGGTGCAAAGGTTGCAAATCTTTTCCTCACCGACACAAGACTCACAAAAGCCGATATTGAAAGAAAAATAATGTCTGCGGATATAATTTATGCAGGCGGCGGCAATCTTAAATTCCTTATGGACACTTGGAAAGCCACGGGAGCAGATGAAATATTCAAAAAAGCATACGAAAAAGGCATTGTTCTTTCCGGTTACAGCTCCGGTGCGATGTGCTGGTGCAAAGAGGGTTGGGACGATTGCGGTGAAAACCACAGCTTTATGTTCGTTGACTGCATCGACCTGCTTCCCTACTGCTGCTGTCCCCATTTTGACTCGGACACATGGCACAAATTCACTGATGCTATTCAGACAAGAACAACAAAAGGTCTTGCCATAGACAACGGCAGCTGTGTTGTTATAAAAGACGGAGAGCTGTATACAATTCAAGGTAACGACGGCGGCGAATCGTATTTTCTTGATAATAATGGAAATATGGAGCAGATTGAGAGAAAACAATAATTTAATTCATAATTCAAAATGCATAATGCATAATTAATTTGAATTAAAAATTGTGCGTAAAAACTTGGATTTTTGGTATTATAATGGTTCAAAAGGCGAAGCCTTTTCCTCAATTATGAATTATGCATTATACATTATGCATTAATAAATTATTGTTTGACAATCTTTATAGATTCTGTTATGATTATAATGTATGTTTATATGATTTTTTAATAACAGGAGAAATATATGTTACAGTACGAAGAATTAAAGTTATCACTTAAAAAATGCGAAGCACCCATTAAAGAGCTTGAGGGTGCACTTGGTCTTAAAGCCATGATGAAAGAAATAGAAGAGCTTGAACTCAAAGCGGCTCAGGAAGATTTCTGGAATGATATTGAAAACAGCCAGAAGGTGCTTCAGCGTACAGCTATGCTCAAAGGCAAGGTTGAAAAATACACCCGTCTTTGTGCCGATTACGAAGATGCCATGACTCTTATTGAGCTTGCTGACGATGAGGGTGATGAATCCATGTTTGAAGAGTGCACCCTTGCAGTAAACAACGTTAAAGCGGAGCTTGACTCGCAGACACTTTCAACTCTTCTCACAGGTGAGTACGACGGCAAAAATGCAATCCTCACTCTCCATGCAGGTTCGGGCGGTACAGAGGCTCAGGACTGGGCATTGATGCTTTTCAGAATGTATCACAGATGGGGCGAGCGTCACGGTTTTAAAACAACCACACTTGACTATCTTGACGGTGACGAAGCAGGTATAAAATCAGCCGTTATCCGTATTGAGGGTGAAAATGCTTACGGCTACTTAAAGAGCGAAATGGGCGTTCACAGACTTGTACGAATTTCACCGTTCGATGCATCGGGCAGACGCCACACATCATTTGCATCAGTTGAGGTTATGCCCGAAATCGACGATACGGTTGAGGTTGAAATCAATCCTGCGGACATCAAAATGGATGTTTACCGAGCCAGCGGTGCAGGCGGGCAGAAAGTTAACAAAACTTCATCTGCCGTACGTCTTACTCATATTCCCACAGGTATAGTCGTTGCCTGTCAGGTTGAAAGAAGCCAGTATCAGAACAGAGACGTGGCTATGACAATGCTTAAATCAAAGCTTATCGAAATAAAAGAAAGAGAACACCTTGAAAAAATCGACGATATCAAGGGTGAACAGAAAGAAATTGCATGGGGAAGTCAGATCCGTTCCTACGTATTTATGCCCTATACTCTTGCAAAAGACACAAGAACAGGCTTTGAAAACGGTAACATCAACAGCGTTATGGACGGCGATATTGACGGATTTATAAACGCTTATTTAAAGATGCTTGCAAACAAAAATCTCAGCAGCGGCAATTAAGGTGAAAAGATTGAAAAAATTTATTATTTGTATATTATCAGTCTGTCTGTTTATCGCTTCACTGACGGCTTGTTCTGATAATACTGCAGATACAAACGCTGACTCTGCCGAGGTTTCTGTTGTTACAACCATATTCCCCATTTACGATTGGGTAAAAAACATCACAGGCAACACACAGGGGCTTGAATATCTTGACAAAAGCGGCATTGATATGCACTCTTTTGAACCCACAGCAAGCGATATTCTGACTATTGCCCAAGCTGATGTACTTATATGCATAGGCGGTGTATCCGACGAATGGGTAGATGCCGCCGTAAGCTCCTCACAAAATGAAAATATCCGTGTAATAAAGCTTATTGAAATAACAGGCGGTCTTACGGAGGAAACCGTTGACGGTATGCAGGACGATGAGGACGAGCATCATAACGAAACAGACGCATCCGAATACGACGAGCATATATGGCTGTCATTAAAAAATGCACAAAAAGCCGTATCGGCAATAGCTCAGACTTTAAGCGAGATAAATCCCGAAAACAGCGAGCTGTATCTGAATAATGCAAAAAATTACAATTTAAAACTTGCAGAGCTTGACAAAAAGTATGCTGATGCCGTTGCATCGGCAGAAAAATCCACTCTGCTTTTCGCAGACAGATTCCCTTTCCGTTATCTTACGGAGGATTACGGCATTGAGTATTACGCCGCTTTTCCCGGCTGTTCGGCTGAATCCGAGGCGAGCTTTGAAACGGTTACGTTCCTTATTGAAAAAACAAAGGAACTTGCACTTGAACACATTATTATTCTTGAAAGCTCCGACGGAAAATTGGCAGATACCGTAGCAAACGAAACAGGAGCCGATATTCTGACTCTTAACTCCTGTCAAGCCGTCACGTCAGAGGATGTTGAAAGCGGAAAAACATATCTTTCCGTTATGGAAGAAAATCTTGCAATCCTTACGGAGGCATTAAGCTGATGGCATTAATCACTTGCAAAAATCTCTCCCTTGCATACGAGGGCAAAACGATAGTCACCGATATTAATTTCAGCTTGAATGAGGGTGACTATTTATGTATAGTCGGCGAAAACGGTTCGGGCAAAAGCACTCTTATGAGAACTTTGCTCGGACTTAAAAGTCCTTTTTACGGAGAAATCATTTTGGGTGACGGTCTGTGCAAAAACAATATCGGCTATCTGCCGCAGCAGACAGAAATTCAGCGTGATTTTCCCGCATCGGTTAAGGAAATCGTAATGTCAGGTTGTCTTACATCAAGCGGATTATCACCTTTTTTCAATAAAGAGCAAAAACAAAAGGCTTTAATGAACATGGAGAAATTGGGAATTGAGAAAATTCAAAATTCATGTTACAGAGAGCTATCGGGCGGTCAGCAACAGAGAGTTTTACTTGCAAGGGCACTTTGTTCTGCAAGCAAATTGCTGATTCTTGACGAACCTGCGGCAGGTCTTGACCCTGTTGTAACACAGGAAATGTACAGTCTTATAGATGAGCTTAACAAAAAAGACAATATGACTGTTATTATGGTTTCCCATGATATTTCCCATGCGGTAAAATATGCATCACACATTCTTCACATCAGCGAAAAACCTTTATTTTTCGGCAAAACGGAAGATTATTTACTGTCTGATGCCTGTAATCTTTTTAAAGAGGGAGGTAAATCAAGCTGATGAATGTTATTGAAACACTCAGCCGTTACCTCGCCTACGATTTTGTAAAATATGCACTGATTGCAGGAGTTCTGGTGTCCCTTTGTTCTGCACTTTTAGGTGTAAATCTTGTGCTCAAACGGTACTCCATGATAGGTGACGGCTTATCCCATGTGGCATTCGGTGCAACGGCAATAGCCGCAGTAATGAAAGTTACCCCTATATATTTTGCACTACCCGTTACGGTAATTGCCGCAATAATTCTGTTAAGATTAGGTAACAACACAAAAATAAAGGGTGACGCCGCAACCGCTATGATTTCGGTTGGTGCATTGGCATTGGGCTATATGCTGATGAATATTTTTTCAACAACGGCAAATGTCAGCGGTGATGTATGCACTACCCTTTTCGGTTCGACATCAATACTTACTCTTTCAAGCACGGATATATATATCTGTCTTGCATTGGCGGCGGTTGTGATAATATGCTATATCATATTTTACAACAAGCTTTTTTCCGTTACGTTCGACGAAAATTTTGCATCGGCAACAGGCACAAACGCAAAAATTTATAATTTTGCATTGGCGATAATCACAGCGGTGGTTATAGTGCTTGCCATGAATATCGTAGGTGCACTTCTTGTATCTGCACTTATAATTTTCCCTGCACTTTCTGCGATGCGTGTATTCAAAACTTTCAAAAGCGTAGTTATAAGCAGTGCGATAATTGCAGTTGTGTGCTCTGTTACGGGCATCTTTGCATCAATGATTTTTGACACACCCACAGGAGCAACAATAGTTGCAACAGACGCAGTGGTTTTCGGTATTTTCTGCATAGCCGGTAAAATTAAAAAGTAATGTAATATTTATCTTTCTCCCGTTAATAATAGATACATATTGTTTTTTAGGAGATAGAAAAATGTCCTGTATTAATACCGACCCTTACAGTTTTACAACTCCGTCACCTTACTCGGCAGATGAAAGAGCATTTTCGGAACACGGGGAAACGATAGCGAATCCGGATACTCCTGAAGCCAACGGAAGTGTGACGGTTAACAAAGACGGAAAATATATACACTGCCTTACAATAATAGGACAGGTTGAGGGGCATTATATCCTGCCGCCGGGTACAAAAGCCACTAAATATGAACACGTTATCCCACAACTCGTAGCCATTGAAGAAAGTGCAGATATCAACGGTCTTATTGTAATTCTCAACACCGTTGGCGGAGATATTGAGGCGGGGCTTGCCATCGCAGAGCTTATTGCAGGCATGAAAAAGCCCGTGGTTTCGCTGGTTTTAGGAGGCGGACATTCAATAGGCGTACCTCTTGCAGTATCGGCTGACAGGTCTTTTATTGCACCCTCTGCAACTATGACTATTCATCCGGTCAGAATGACGGGACTTGTGCTGGGTGTTCCGCAGACACTAAGCTATTTTCAGAATATGCAGGAACGAATCGTGCGTTTTGTGTGCGAAAACTCAAATATAAAACCGGAAAGGTTCCGTTCACTTATGCACGCAACAGGCGAGCTTGTAACGGACGTAGGTACGGTTCTCAACGGTGATACCGCCGTAAAAGAAGGCATCATAGACTCAACAGGTACATTGAGCGATGCGTTGGATTGTTTATATGAATTAATTAAAAAATAAACAATAATTTATCAAATTGATAATTGAAAGTTGAAAATGGAAAATTGATGAAAGGGTTTCACCCTTTAACCCTTTATAATCCAAGCCGCAAAGCGGCTTCCTCAATTTTCAGCTTTACATTTTCAATTTTACACTACAATAATTTATTGCAGATAAATTATTGTTTAAAGGAGTATATTATGGCTGAAAATAAAAAGAAGAAAACTCAATCGTCTTCAAAAAAGAATACAAGCAAAACAACACAGCCTAAAAAGAAGAGATTGACAAAAGCTGAAATTGAACAGCTCAGAATTGAAGAAGAAATTAAAAAAGCGGAGTACATAAAAAAGCGAAATCAGACATTTTCGCTCATCGTTTTTTCCGTTTCCCTTGTAATTTTAAGTATCGTATTGATTCCTGCATCACAGGGTACGGTATGGCACTCATTCCGTGGATTTTTATTCGGATTATTGGGATATTCCGCATTTATCCTGCCTTTTGTGCTTATTTACACCGCAATTATGATGACTATGGAAAAGTTAGAACAATCAATCGGCAAAAAGATTTTCCAGGGCGTACTGCTCGTATTTCTCATAAGTGCTATGGGGTATGTAATAGCATCACAGGAGACTGTGTCTTTCGGCACGGACGTATACAATGAATTTACAAAATATTTCAGTTACAGCACCATAGGTTGGGGCGTTTTCGGTGCAGTCATAGGCGAAATCCTGTTGCTTATAGGCTCATCAAAAGCTCCTGCAATAGCAATCCTTGCCATACTGATTTTCGTATCGTTCATGTTCCTTACAGGCTTTACCCTTATAAGACTTATCAAAGGCATCGAAAAGCCTGTTAAAGAGGTAAGCACGAAAATTGAACAGGCAAAACAGGAACGCTCAGAGCGTGAGGCAACCGACGAGGATGAACCGAAAAGAAAAAAGAGAGGTCATCTTTATGTTTATACGGAAGACGATTTACTCGCACATTCCGACGACAAGCCTAAGAAAAAGAAACCCATTAAAGATGAATTAACGCTTGTTGATGACGAGGATGAAGATGAAATTGCAGAAGAATCGGCAGAGGAAACCGTAATCACCGCCGAAACCGAGCCCGAAACCGAATCCGAAGAAGCTTCTGAGGACGGAATCATGGATATTTTTGCATTAGCCGTAGAAAAGCAGGCTGAAGAAGAAAGAAAAAGGCTCTCATTGTCAGAAATTCAGTCCGCACAGGAAAGCGTAACGGAAGAAATCGAAGAAAATATGCAGCCAAACGAGGATAATTACATATTACCGCCTCTTGACTGCTTAAAGCTCCCCGTAAAAAATCCCGGAGCCGCATCACAGGCAGACCTTAAAGCCACCGCAAACAAGCTTATTGAAGCTCTTAACAGCTTTAATGTTGCCGCAACCGTAGTTGACGTTGTTCCCGGACCTTCTGTTACAAGATATGAGCTGTCACCTGCTCCCGGTGTTAAAATCAACAAATTCACAAACCTTGCAGACGATATTGCTCTTCATCTTGCCGCCCCCGCAGGCGTAAGAATTGAAGCTCCGATTCCCAACAAAGCCGCAATAGGTATTGAAGTGCCAAACAAAGGCAGAACAACCGTTACCATGCGTGAAATCGTAAGCAGCGACGTATATGCAAAATCAACGTCAAAAAGTAAACTGAACGTTGCATTGGGTAAAGATATTGCAGGCAATATAGTTTGTGCAGACCTTGCAAAAATGCCCCACTTGCTTATTGCAGGTACTACAGGTTCCGGTAAATCCGTATGCCTTAACGCTATGATTGTAAGTATTCTGTACAATGCAAAACCAAGCGAGGTAAAAATTCTGCTTATTGACCCCAAACAGGTTGAATTTGCCGTATATAACGGTGTTCCCCATCTTCTTGTACCCGTTGTGTCAGATGCAAGAAAAGCAGCAGGTGCATTGGGTTGGGCTGTTACGGAAATGCTTAACCGCTACAAAACTTTCACCGACAACGGTGTAAGAGATATCAGTTCTTATAACAAACTTGCGGAAAACGACGAATCAGTTGAAAAAATGTCGCAAATCGTAATTTTTATCGACGAGTTGTCAGACCTTATGTCTGTTGCTCCATCAGAGGTTGAAACAGCAATCACAAGACTTGCCCAGATGGCACGTGCCGCAGGTATGCACCTTGTAATTGCCACACAGCGTCCCTCTGTTGACGTTATCACAGGTCTTATCAAAGCTAATATTCCTTCAAGAATTGCACTTTCGGTTTCATCGCAGATTGACTCAAGAACCATCCTTGATTCACCCGGAGCGGAAAAGCTGTTAGGTCTTGGTGATATGCTGTTCTGTCCCACGGGAACAAGCAAACAGCAGCGTGTACAGGGCTGTTATCTGTCCGACGAAGAAATTGAAAATGTTGTTGATTTTGTAAAATCACAGGAATCCTCAAGTTACAGCGACGATGTTCAGCAGGAAATTGACAGACAGGCTGTTACGTCATCAAAAAAAGGTTCAAAGGATTCATCCTCAGGCGGCTCCGTTTCAGACGCAGATATGCAGATTATCATGAAAGCCGCAGAGCTTGTTATAGATAATCCGGACAAAGCTTCAATTTCCTCATTACAAAGACATCTGAGCTTAGGCTTTGCAAAAGCAGGCAGAATCATGGATGCACTTGAAGAAAAAGGCATCGTAGGTCCTCACTCCGGCAGTAAACCCAGACAGGTGCTTATGACCAAAGCACAATGGTATGAAATGAACGCTATGGCATCAGACCCGATTGCGACAGGTCCGAATGAAGATGATGCACCGTTTTAAGGATGATTAAATATGGCTAAAAGAAAATCAAAAAACAAGAAAACGCCTTTGATTGCAATTATTTGTGCTCTTGTAATTTTTATTGCATCTTTCGTTGCAGAGCAAGCAGGTGTTTGGGATGATACACTCGATGCAGTATCAGACAGTCAATTTACATCATCTTATGTGGATGCAAACGGTATTATACTTGACGCTTACTTTATAGATGTAGGTCAGGGTGATTGCTCCTTATTCGTATCAAACGGAGAATCAATGCTCATTGACTGCGGAGAGCGTGAAAACGCCGAAAACGTAATTCAGACCATATCCGAAAAAGGAATTGAAAAGCTTGACTATGTTGTCGTAACTCATGCCCACTCCGACCATATGGGTGCTATGGCTGAAATAATCAACTCCATTGAGGTTGACACTATTCTGCTTTCCCAGCCCTGCGATGACAGTGCAGAAACTTTTACATACGAAAAATTTTTGACTGCGGCGGAAAACAGCGGTGCTGAAATATTACTTGCTCTGCCGGATTATACCTTCACATTAGGCTACGCAAACTGTATGGTGCTTTCACCTCGTGGGGTTAATTCAAACGAAAACAACAACTCTGTAGTTATGTATATTTCGGCAGGTGAAACATCTTTTCTTTTAACCGGTGATGCGGAAAAGAAAATCGAAAAAGAGATAATGAAAAATTATCCCGACCTTCGTGCAACAATTCTTAAAGTAGGTCATCACGGCAGTTCCACATCATCTTACGAGAGCTTTATTAAGCAGATTTTTCCCGAAACGGCTATTATACAATGCGGAGTGGACAACAGCTACGGTCATCCTCATGAGGAAACGGTATCTGTTCTTGAATCGCTGAATATAAATTATTACAGAAGTGATGAGCAAGGCAACATTACAGTTTCCTGCACACCCAATATCTACACGGTTTCTACGGAGAAATAATATGTATTACACTCTTGACAGAATTGAAGACAATTCGATTGCCGTATTATGCGATGATGACGGAAGAATATTCAATGTTCCCGTAAAAAATTTACAGGGTGCACCCAAAGTCGGAGATGTGTTCCGCTGTGAAAACGGATATTATACGGCTGACATCAAGGAAACAGCCGAACGCAGAAGCAGAATTGCAAAAAAACGCACGGATTTTTTTAACAAAATTAAAAATAAAAAGTAAAGGAGTATGTTTATGAAATGCAGAGTTTGTTCTTTTGAATTTCCGGACGAAAAAAGAAGCTGTCCCAAATGCGGCAGAATCATAACCGATACCGAAAAAAGACAGTATGCCGAAAAAACAGGCAACACAGTACCGCCTAAAACATCCCGTCCTGCATCCTCAAAAACTACAACAGTTGACCGGGAAGCCGCCTTTGTTCGCAGTCTGTTCGACCCAAACGCTCCCGAATACAAAGATCCCTACACCTATGACAGTGCAACAGCAGACGTTTTGGAGTATGACAGAACCTACGTAGCAAGAACCACACCGCCTCGCAAAGAAAAAACATCCTACGCAAGTGAGGACACCATCGCATTCGACCCGAGTGAGATAGCAGAAAATGACGTTGTCATTATCCCCGAAGGTGAAGAATACGACGGATATACCGAGGACGATTATGAAGAGGAACGCCAAGCTCCCCACAGCGAAGAAAAAACCACCAAAATACAAGAAAAACCCAGAATCAACATAAAACTTATCGCACTTATCATTCTCGGAGTCTTCGTTCTTGCAGTTGTTATCACAAGTGCCTATCAGTTGGCAAAGCATTTCGGCATAACAGGCAGTACGGGCGAGGATCACTCCATAGCGTCAGGTCAGTATGCCGACAGCAACAAAAACAACGACAAAAGCGATGAAGAGTTACCCGATTCCGCATACAAAACCGGCTATTACACAGTCACAGCCTCAGGTGACAATATTGTGGTTTACACAAAAGAAGGCAAAATTATCGCAACAATTCCGAATAAAGAAATTATCGAGATTACGGAAATTGACGGTGAAAGCGGTAAAACGACCTATAACGGCTATGAAGGCTGGGTAGATATGGAAAATCTTACATTCACTCCCAACGAAAAGCCCGAAACCACATCTGAAGCGGAAACTACCACCGAAGCAGAAACTACCACCGAAGCAGAAACTACCACCGAAGCGGAAACTACAACTCAGGCTGAAACCACAACTGCAAGCAATACTCAAGACTTTACACCCGGCACATACACGATAACTTTACCCGACGGCGTTGATGCTCTCAACGTAAGAGAAAGCACAAACCCGGACAGTCTCGTTATAGGTTTGCTTCAAAACGGTGATGAGGTTATTATTGACGAAGTGAAAGACGGCTGCGGCAGAGTCTTTATTGCCGAGGTTGAAGGCTGGATTAGTATGGAGTTCGTACAATAATTTAATTCATAATTCAAAATGCATAATGCATAATTAATTAAATTTAAAACTTGTGCGTAATGCTTGGATTTTAAGTGTTATAACTGTTCAAAAGGCGAAGCCTTTTCCTCAATTATGAATTATGCATTATACATTATGCATTAATAGATTATTGTTCGTTTTCAACAAAAACAACAGTCTCTATTCTTCAAAAAATTTATATTTTACTATTGCATTATGCAAAACAATATGGTATAATTTACAGGCTAAAACTCACGCATCCTATTTGTGTGTTCCTGCATCACAGATGTTGCACACGGAAATGACGGTTGCGGCGGTTAAATTAAAGGAGGCAAAAAATATGTCAGTAGTATCAATGAAACAGCTTCTTGAAGCAGGCGTTCATTTCGGACACCAGACAAGAAGATGGAACCCCAAGATGGCTCCGTACATCTTCACAGAGCGTAACGGAATTTACATCATCGACCTTCAGAAAACGGTTAAAAAGCTTGAAGAAGCTTACATGTTCGTTCGTCAGATTGCAGAAAACGGCGACGAAATCCTTTTCGTAGGTACAAAAAAGCAGGCTATGGATTCCGTAAAGGAAGAAGCAGAGCGTTGCGGTATGCCTTTTGTTAACGCAAGATGGCTCGGCGGTATGCTCACAAACTTTACAACTATCAAGCTCAGAATCAAGAGACTCGCTCAGCTCAAAGCCATGGAAGAGAACGGCACTTTCGACCTTCTCCCCAAAAAGGAAGTTGCTAAGCTCAAGCTCGAAATCGAAAAACTTGAAAAGTTCCTCGGCGGTATCACAGAAATGAAGAAGATGCCCGCAGCTATGTTCATCGTTGACCCCAAAAAGGAAAGAATCGCAGTTGCAGAAGCAAAGAAACTCGGTATTCCGATCGTTGCTATCGTTGACACAAACTGTGACCCCGATGAGGTTGACTACGTAATTCCCGGTAACGACGATGCTATCCGTGCAGTTAAGCTTATCGCAGGTGCTATGGCTGATGCAGTTATCGAAGGCAGACAGGGCGAACAGGTTGCTCCCGAAGCAGCTGAAGAAGCTACAGAAGAAGCAGCAGAATAATTTTCAACATTCAAGGCCCGTACAAAAAAAAGTGTGCGGGCTATTTTAAAATAATATAATTGGAGGAATTATAATGGCATTTACAGCTAAAGACGTACAGACACTTCGTGAGAAGACAGGCGTTGGTATGATGGATTGTAAAAAGGCACTTGTTGAATCAGACGGTGATATGGACAAGGCTATTGATATTCTCAGAGAAAAGGGACTCGCTTCCGCAGCAAAGAAAGCAAGCCGTGTAGCAGCAGAAGGTATTGTTGCAGCTTGTTCAGACGCAACAGCAGGTGCACTTGTTGAAATCAACTGTGAAACAGACTTCGTTGCTAAGGGTGCTCCTTTCGTAGCACTTTCAGCAAAGGTTGCAAAAACAATTATTGCTACAAAGCCCGCAGACCTTGAGGCTCTTCTTGCTACAAAGGCTGTTGATTCAGATAAAACTGTTGACGAGGAAGTTCAGGAAGTATTCCTTGCTCTTCGTGAAAACATGAAAATTCGCAGATTTGCTCTTGTTGAGGGTCATACATCAACTTACATCCATGCAGGCGGCACAGTAGGTGTTATCGTTGCATTTGATACAGACGATGCAACAGCAGCAAAGGCTGAATTTGCAGAAATGGGTAAGAACGTAGCTATGCAGGTTGCAGCTATGAACCCCTCATATCTTGACGACGCAGCAGTTCCTGCTGAGGTTATCGAAAAAGAAAAAGCTATCCTTATCGCACAGATGAAAGAAGACCCCAAAATGGCTAACAAACCCGAGCAAGTTCTCGGCAAAATCGTTGAAGGCAAAATCGGTAAGTTCTACAAGGAAAACTGCCTTGTTAACCAGGATTTCGTTCGTTCAGACCTCTTTGAAGGTTCTGTAAGCGGCTATGTTGCTTCAGTTGCTAAGGCTCTCGGTGCAGATATCAAGGTTGCAAGCTTTGTTCGTTTCGAAAAGGGCGAAGGCATCGAAAAGAAGCAGGACGATTTCGCAGCAGAAATCGCAAGCATGATGCAGTAATTTAAAAAATATTTCCGGTGAGCTGTCGCAAGACGGCTCATTTTTTTTGTTGCATTTATATATGTTTTTGTATATAATAATACAAAAGAAAAGGCGGTATATTATATGAAAATTACAGGAGCAATTTTTGACTTTGACGGCACACTTTTTGACTCAATGCACGTCTGGAAAGGTATAAGATACAAATTTTTTGACAGATTAGGGTTAAATCTGACACAAGATGATGAAGAAGCATTCCAAGGATTATATTTAAGAGAATCTATCATTCTTGCAAAGGAAAGATTTAATTTGCAAGACAGTCAAGAGGAACTTTTTGCAAAGTTTTTTGACTTAATCAAGGAACTGTACCTTGCAGACCACGCTTAATGCCCAGTCCCATCAGAGAACCAAGATAATCCCTGTGAGATAAAGA
>CAZBVV010000043.1:0-13356 GCA_964495345.1 uncultured Eubacteriales bacterium | reverse complement strand
CGGCGTACCGTTTCGGTACGCCGTTCTTGCTGTGCTTATCTGCCCATATCGTTCTTGGCATTTCTTGCATCCTGTGCAATATCTTCATTTGCCTGTGCCATTCTCTCATTAAGATCAGCCGCGCCCTCGGCTGCACCTTCAACAACATCTGCTGCACCGTCTGCAACACCGTCTACAACATCACCTAAGGCTGAATCTCTGCTTGTGGATTCAATAGTTCCGTTTTTGGTTGTGAGCTCATTTGTTGCGAGAGAATTGTTTTCCGTTGTGGGGTTTGTAGTAGTTACAGGATTTGTAGTTGTAACCTTATTATCCATATCCGTATTTTTTGTACAACCCGTAAACAGAAGAACAACCGATAAAGCCAGCAAAATTACTGCGATTGCTGTTTTCTTCATCTCTGAAAGTCCTTTCATTTTTCCATTTGCCTAAAAAAGTCCCTATCTTGTAAGGATGCCTCCATCCGAGTACAAGAGTAACTTAATATCGGCTTCTTTACCTGTCTCGGCGTCGATATACACAAGCACATCGTTTCCGTCCTTATCATTACACAAAAATTCGTATGTGTAAACTTCCTTACCGTCACTCATTGGTATGATTGCCATATCCGTTTTTTTAACGGTAAGATTAGTGCTTACATTCTTTTGTGCCTGACTTTGAGTAAGAATATTACTGCCGACAGAACGTTTCTTATGATTCATCAGATAACCCTCTGCATCGGCGGATACAATATTGCCTGTGTCAAGAGCAACGCCCACCTTGATGAGATCCGCATAACAAATCACATCACCGAGAGTATATGCAAAATTCACGGTGCATATACCGTCGTTTATTGAGTAATAACTGTCTTTCAAGGAAGAAAAACCGATTTTTTCAAGATACTGCCTTGCTTTTTGAATTGCATCATCAGCGTTAAGCTTCTCCTCACCTGCAAACGTATCGGTAAGAAGATACAAAAGATAACCGCCGTTTTTGGTTACTGCAACACTCGTTCCGTTACAATAGAACACATAGGCTTTAATTTTGCCGTTTTCGTCCTCCTGACGGATAAGGTTTTCTTCTTTTACTCCGGAATATTCTGCGGCTTTTTTCTTTGCCTGAGCCTCGGAAATTCCCTTTTCGCTTTTAAGCATTTCGGATTCTTTTTCCAGCACATTATCCGCAAAAGGTCCGTCATAAATCAGCGTAGGATAATCCGAAAATGAGCTCTCCGCATCGGAAACCGCAGATGAATAAGATATTGACAAATCTCCCTCATCAGCAAGAAAGCTTAATGTTGATGTTACATCCTCAAAATCAATGCTGCCGGCAAACATTACCTCTTCAAGATAGCTTATCTGTTCGGACAGCTTTGCGGCATAATTATAAAGCTGTGTTATTTGCTCGTGATCTTGCTCAGTAAGAGTTTCTCCGTTTGACACCCGTTTTGTCAGCGATTGCACATAGTCACTTGATTGAGTAAGGAATTTATTTATATTATTAAGCTGTGTATCACCTGCGGACAGTGATGACAAGCAGTTTTTGGCTCCGGCGGATGCCTTACACAGAGAAAGTGACAGCGTAGATGCCATTGTGGATGTATTTACATATTGCATTTTTTTCAAATCATTGGCAAGGGAATCCACATAAGACGCCAAAGAAGTAATTGTCCTTTGTTGTGAAACGGAAAGTTCTTTTTTAAGATTATTATTGGCAACTGTTTGGGAAACTCCCCAGACAGACAGCGTTGCAATAACTGCAACCATAAACGATATTATTCTGATTTTGCGACGTTTAATCATAAAAATCATCTCCTTATGCAATATTTTTTCATGGTTGATGTTGCATATACGTTTGAAAAGATTGTCAGCAAGCAATATGGTAAAAGTTGGATATTTTAACATAAATCTATATTGACAAAACTTAAAAAAATCAATATAATTTATACAGAAAATAAATAAAAGGAGAAATTCAAAATGACGTTTATTGAAAAATTTGAAGCAATCAATAAAAAGTACGGCAAAATAGACGAAAGCAAGCTTACAGAAAATTTTGCAGTTCAGATTGAGCTTACAGACGAGGACTGCGGCGGTATTTTCTATGTTGCATACGCAAACGGCAAGCCGTTCGAGGTTCAGCCCTACGATTACCATGACAACACAGCATCAATCAAGGTTTCAAGCAAAGTTCTTGAAAACATCCTTTCAGGCAAAGCTGATGCAGTTGCTCAGTTTTTTGCAGGCAAGCTCAAGGTTGAAGGAAATCTCAGCCATGCAACCATGCTCGTTGACCTTATGAAAAAAGAACCTGTAAAAAGAGCTAAAAAAGCAGAAAAGTCAACAGAAGAAAAGCCCGCAAAGAAAAAGACGGCAAAAAAAGCAAAAGAATAATTTTAACTCCCCCGCACGGGGAGTTTTTGCTGTTGCATTAATATAATAAAAAGAGTATAATAATTTTACTAATTAACGGAGTTGATATAATGAAAAACTGTGCCGTAATCCTTGCAGGCGGCGAGGGTACAAGAATGAAATCCGCAAAACCCAAGGTTATGAGCGAGGTACTTTTTAAACCTATGCTCGATTGGGTAATATGTGCTGTTAAAAAAGCAGGAATTGAAGATATATGTGTAGTTACGGGCTATGCGGCAGAATATATTAAAGAGCATTTGAGTGATGATATAACAACCGTTCACCAGGCAGAACGTAAAGGAACAGGTCATGCAGTTATGCAGGCGGTTGATTTTATAAAAGCACATTCCGGCGGCAATGTTGTTGTGCTTAACGGTGACGCTCCCTTTGTTGATGATAAAACAATTATAAACGCTATGGCTTACCATAGCCAAAACGGTAATGCAGTTACGGTTATTTCCGCAAAAGTGAAAGACAGCTACGGCTACGGCAGAATAGTACGCAACGAGCAGGGTGACATAAAAGCTATTGTTGAAGAAAGTGATGCAGACGATAACACAAAGCTCATAGACGAAGTAAATTCGGGAGCATACTGTTTTTCGGCAGATGTGCTTTATGATGCACTTGCAAAAATCACACCCAACAATGCAAAAGGTGAATATTATCTTACCGATGCAGTTTCAATAATTCTTACATCAGGCAAAAAAGCGGGAGCATACAATGCCGGCGATGAAAAAACTGTTTTAGGTGCAAATTCAAGGTCACAGCTCAACAAACTCAACGAGCTTGCAAGAGCAGAAATTCTTGAAAAATTGATGGATGCGGGAGTTGATATTCCCTGTACCGACGGTGTTATGATTGGTCCCGACTGCGTTATCGGCAAAGATACACGTATTCTTCCAGGCACAATCATCTGCGGAAACGTTGAAATCGGTGAAAACTGTGTAATAGGTCCGAACTCCTATGTTCAGAATGCAACCATCGGCAATAATGTTTCATTCAACAATGCACAGATAAGAAATGCAAAGATTCTTGACAATGCCACAATCGGTCCGTTTGTGCAGATTCGTCCCGATTCGGTAATCGGTGACGGCGTACATCTCGGCAACTTTGTTGAAGTTAAAAATTCAATAATCGACTCAGATTCTCATGTATCTCACCTTACCTATGTAGGTGACTCCGACGTTGGTAAAAATGTTAACTTCGGTTGCGGTGTTGTAACTGTTAATTTCAACGGCAAATCCAAAAACAGAACAACAATAAAAGACAGGGCATTTATCGGCTGTAACACAAACCTTGTAGCCCCCGTAACAGTAGGTGAAAACGCTTACACAGCGGCAGGCTCAACCATAACGGAAGATGTACCCGACAATTCCCTGGCAATCGCAAGAGAGCGACAGACCACTAAAGATGGCTGGGTAAAAGCAAAACAGCCGTACAGAAAAAAAGTATAAGGATATTTAAAATGGCATTTTTCAGCAAATTTTCTAACAAAAACAGCGGCAACTCAATAGAATTTATCATAGCAGGGTTGGGAAATCCGGGCAAGGAATATGAATATTCCCGCCACAATGCAGGATTTTTGTGCCTTGATATTCTCTCAAACAAAGAGGGCTTTAAAACAGACCGCATGAAGTTCAAATCCCTTGTGGCTGATACCGTTATCTGCGGACACCGTTGTCTTATCATGCGTCCTCAGACTTATATGAACAACAGTGGTGAGGCTATAAGAGAAGCGGCACAGTTTTACAAAATTCCGCCCGAAAAATGTATTGTTATTTTTGACGATATCGACATACCAATGGGTGCATTGAGAATCAGACGCAAAGGCTCGGCAGGCAGTCATAACGGAGTAAAAAGCATTGTTTACCACCTCAACAGCGACAATTTCCCTCGCATCAAAATAGGTGTAGGTGCAAAACCTCATCCAGATTACGACTTAAAGGACTATGTTTTAGGCAGTTTCGGGAAACACGAAAAAGAAGTGCTTGCATCTACAATGTCAACAGCTTGCGATGCAATAAAGTACATCCTTGACGGAGATATAGACACAGCCATGCAGAAATGTCAGTTATCAGGAGAGAAAAAATGATGAATACGTATGAAGCGTTAAGAATTGCAATAGACAAAGCATTGCTCGCAGGCGGCAGATGTCTTCACAAAGCAACAGGCGGCAAAATGGCAAAAATTATGTTTTCACAGCAGGTGAAAACAACTAATATAGGCTCTGATGTTAAAATTCTTGCAGAAGATGAAGATTCCGTTACAATTGCAAAGGTTGATAAAAACGGAAACATCACGGACAACGGCTTCAGAATATTATCATCAACGGATTTTCACTTCGGCGACGACACTAAACTGCGTTTTAAATGCATGGATATGTTTATGAAGCACATCAAAGCCACAAGACCCGACCTTGTAGTGCTTACAGGTGATATTATACAGTCAAAATATCAGCACTTTGATGCCATTCAGTTCGGTCAGTTTATGGAGGAAATCGGCGTGTATTGGGCATTTGTTTTCGGCAATCACGAAGCCAGAGAGGAAAAAGGCAGATTTAAGCACCTGCTTCTGACTTGTAAAACGCATTTTCCCCATTGTCTTGCAAGACAGGGCAAGGAAGAGCTTTTCGGCTACGGCAATTACTGCATCAACATAATGAAAAACGAAAATGAGATTCTCAAAACGCTGTTTATGTTTGATTCGGGCAGAGATGTTATCCCCGAATACATAAAATCCCACGGTGCACCCGAAGATATAATAAACTATGACTTTATCAAGAACAATCAAATGAATTGGTACAAAAATAAAGTTACCGCACTTGCAAAGCAGTACGGCGATGTAAAATCCTTTATGTATATGCACATTCCAATCAAAGAGTACGAATATGCAATCGTGCCCGAAGCAAACGAAAACGGACAGTTCCCCTTTACAAGCAAATGCGAAATCCTTTACGGAAAGGCTTACGAAACAGTAGGCAGTTCTCAGTTCAACAGCGGATTGTTCTCGCTTATCAAAGAGCTTGGCAGTACCGAAGCAGTTTTCAGCGGACATGACCATGTAAATGATTTTTGTGCTGTTTATGAGGGCGTTTACCTTGTGTACAATCAACCGGGTGGTTACGAAACATACACAATGGAAGAAAAAACCCACTGCGACGAAAAAGATTGGATTCAGGGAGTAACAATAACTGACATCAATGCTGACGGTACATTTGACATAAGCAACAGATTGAGTAGTATGTATCTGTAAAAAGTTAAGAAAACGGTCGCCGTGTCCGTAGGGCAAATCTGCGGAACATATAATATTTTTTAACACCGTTTGCTATAAAAAAGGGTTCACCAAGCACAGGTGAGCCCTTTTTTTGTTATCCGATTAAAATAATTATTGCAAATCACTTATCTCTGTTGACAGTTACCGAATATACATCTACGCTAAAATCAATGGCACCGTCACCTATTTTAATTTTCTTCCAATCAGCATACTCTCCCGAATAATACAATCCCTTAGGAAGAGAGTCAAAGAAAAATGCACACTGACCGATTTCCTTAATATTCTTAGATATAATCACACTTTTCATCTTATTGCAAAAAGCAAAGGCAAACGGAGCTATTTTGGTAACGGGATAACCCTCAATCATATCCGGAATTGTCACATCTCCGCAGATATTCTTATCACATATGTCAATAGTTACTTCCCCGTCAACAATCTCATACTTTATATACTGCATTATAGCATTATCTCTCATAAAAATCTCACTCCAAACCAATAATTAAAAACTTACCGTAATTTATCAATCCGTACTATATTGACCGCCGTGGTTTCATATCCACACGTCCTTTCGCTTATTAATTTATTATCCTTGATGACTTAATTATATCTAAATCTTACATTACCGTCAAAGCAAATGCCGCCCCATATAAAGAAAAAAGCCCCAAAAAACAAGAAAAAGGCAGAAAATCAAATATTTATACAAAAAACACCGCTTTTGCCATAGCTTACGGCAACCGGTTTCAGTTAATCAGTCGCAATACCCGTATGTCAATAATTTTTTTGCTTTATGGAAACGCAGTTTCCTATAAAGTAAAAAAATCACAATATCCTAAGATATCGTGACAGATAAAATATGTAATCTGATTGTCACACATCAGTTTTCGAGCTTTCACGCAGTAAGGATTAACACCAAAACACCTTACTGCGTTTCCACTCACAACTTTAGGAGACCACTATCAGTAAACTATCAATTTATTTTTTAAGAGATTGAGCATCCGCACAGCAGAGGGAACAAAACAAATAAAAACCTCTGCTGTGTTTCAACTCATAAAAAGGAGTGTCTATGACAACATGAAAAAATCTGATTAACGTTCTTTTGGAACTCTCTACGCAGTAAGGAAAGAAAATAAAACTTACTGCGTTTCAAGCACCAAAACAAAACAAATTTAGGAGACTGTCACAATCAAAAAGGAGTTTTATCTCGTTTCCGATTGTGTCTTTAGTATACACTACATCCAAAAATTTTTCAAAGGATTAACCGGCAAATTTCAGGAAAAAAACATATTTAAAAGGGAAAAAAATTTTAGATTTTAACATATATAATCACATTTTTGCTCATATTATAATAGGTGATAATATGTCAATATGGTCTGAAAACGCTGTAAAAATCCAAAAAGAACCCCAAAAATCCACAATTCAAACAGATGTGTTGATTATCGGCGGCGGCATTGGGGGAATTTTATGTGCTTATGAGTTAAAAACAAGAGGTATCGACTGTATAATTGTTGAAAGAGATACCATTTGCGGCGGCGTAACACACAACACTACCGCTAAAATTACCGCGCAACACTCACTTATCTATCACAAACTGATAAAATCCGGCACGGAAAAAGCAAAATTATATCTTGAATCAAACCTTGCTGCGGTAAAAAAATACACAGCCATGTGCCAAAGCATTGACTGTGATTTTGAGATAAAGGACAATTATGTATACACTCTGAGCGATAAAAAGGTCATTGATGATGAATTCAAAGCTCTCAGCACCCTCGGGTATAATGCCATAAAATCCACATCTTTGCCTTTGCCGTTTGATATTGAATGTGCAATAGGCTTCAGGGAGCAAGCTCAGTTCAATCCTCTGAAATTTTTATATAATATTGCATCCGACCTTAAAATTTACGAGCATACAAGGGTAAAGGAATACAAAGGATCCTATATAACCACCGACGGCGGTGAAATTATTGCAAACAACATTATAGTTGCAACTCATTTCCCCATTTTCAACAAACACGGATTGTACCCGATAAAAATGTATCAGAACAGAAGCTATGTTATTGCGCTTAAAAATGCTCCCGATGTTAACGGAATGTACATTGACGAAAGCAAGGACGGATTATCTTTGAGGAATTACGGTGATGTGCTTCTGCTTGGCGGCGGCTCTCACAGAACTGGTAAAAACGGCGGCAAGTGGGCATTTTTAAGACAGGCAAAGGAAAAATATTTTCCCGATGCACAGGAAATCGGATATTGGGCAACACAGGACTGCATGACTCTTGATGATGTACCCTATATCGGTCTGTATTCAAAAAATACAAATAACTGCTATGTTGCAACGGGCTTTAATAAATGGGGAATGACCTCATCTATGGTTGCTGCAGACATTATAGCAGATATGATACAGGGCAAGAAAAATAAATTTGCAAAGCTGTACAACCCGTCAAGAAATATGCTGACACCCAAACTTATATCCAACGCTTTTGAATCTGCCGTAGGACTGCTGTCCCCTTTCGGCAAACGCTGTCCCCATTTAGGCTGTAAATTAAAATGGAATAAGGATGAACACACATGGGATTGCTCCTGCCACGGCTCAAGATTCACTGAAAACGGAATACTTCTCGACGGCCCGGCAAATAGCGACATTAAATAAATAATTAAACTGTCAAAGGTGCAAAGTGCAATTTTTGCACCTTGCTTATTGACAAAGTGCAAATATTTCACTATAATATTCTTGGAGGTGCAAATATGAGCAAACTGAAAGAAATCAGAACCGAAAAGAAAATGACGCAACAGCAGGTTGCAGATTTGGTAGGCATTTCTTTACGGTCATATAAATCCTACGAAAACGAGCCTGAAAAGGCAGATACAATAAAATACAACTACATCATGGAACAACTCAAGAAAATAAATATCATTGACGAAGAAAACGGTATTCTCGCAACCGATGATATTATAAAGAAATGCAGAAGTATTTTTGAAAAGTATGATGTGAATTACTGTTATCTTTTCGGCTCTTATGCAAAAGGAAAAGCAACTCCCGTCAGTGATGTGGATTTGCTGATTTCTGCAAATATAAAGGGATTAAAGTTTTATGGCTTGGTAGAAGAACTCCGCACCGCACTTCATAAAAAAGTGGATGTTCTTGATATTAATCAGCTCAAAGACAACATCGACCTGCTGGAAGAAATACTTAAAGACGGAGTAAAGATTTATGGATAATATAAAAACTGACAGTTACTATGTTCAAAAAATCATAAAGGACCTGAATTTTGTTACAACACAGATGCAGAATGTTGATATTGACGAACTGAATGCCAACGAGATTTTATTGGATTCCATGCTGTTCCGTATGATTCAAATATCAGAAAACAGTAAAAAATTATCAGACAACTACAAGGAACAACACTCTTACATTCCGTGGAATGCTGTGTACGGTTTCAGAAATCGTATTGTTCACGATTACGGCAATGTAGATTTAAATATCGTGTATGCAACATTAAAAAATGATATTCCGGAACTGCTTGAACTGTTATCCGATGAAAACAATTAATTTTCGCACCACAAACTGTGGTGCGATTTTTTTACATTGTTTTAACAGGTATTGTTCAAAACATTACCCACACATTTTAAGCAAGCCAATCGCACCGGCTATGAGTGCAACAGGGACAAGCAGTACAAATCCGCCTGCAAAAATCAGGCACACGATAAATATCGGCACTGCAAGAGCAAGCAATACTGTTGCAATGATTTTTGCTGTTCCCCATGTAAGTTTAAATGCCAAGCCAATCGCTTTTATCAACAACCATATAGCAAGTACGGAAATGATTATTTCAATCAATGTTTTACTACCTCCTTATTATTTTTGTTTATTTCAAGCCCCATGCGTTTTGCATATTCAGGATTTTTTACAATTTTTTCTGACAGCTTTATTGCCAACAATTTCTGTTTTGGTGACATTTCCACCACTCCTTTAAGTTTTTCCTTGTGATTCTATTATAGCTTTATTATCAGGAAGAGTGAATAACAATCAGTGCGGAAAAACAGATTAAAAATTTACACTTAGTGCAGATTTTTTAATAAAATGCAAAATTGGTGTCAGGATTTGAGTTCCGACACCGAAAAAAAATTATTCACCTTTAATCTGATTATATTTATCAATGTTGATTTTTTCATCCGCCAACATCTGTTCAACCCACAACTGCAAGGTTTCAACAGTAATTGAAATGCGTTCAAGCTCGCTTTGAATGTAAATAAAATCGCGGATTTCATCGTCAGAAATAACACCGTCTGCCGTAATTTCAATCAATCGTTCCTGACTTTTTTTCATGGAATTTAATGACGACAGCATTTCAAGAACAATCTGTGTTAAATCTTTGACCTTTATTTCGGGAACATATTTCTCACCGATAGGACATTCCTTTGAGCAGTAGTGATTGCAAAGAGTCGGCTCGCCGTAGATTTCAGCAAGCAACAAAACCTCATCGGGGGTTATGGGGAACTTGCCGTTCTCGATTCTTTCAAGCCTTTCGGACTGAAGAGCACTACCCAACGATGATGCACGGTCGCAAACCTCATCTCTTGTCATACCGTGTTTTTTGCGTGTTGCTTTATAAATTGTATCCGCCATATAAATTCTCCTTGTATGTATATCTTAACATAGCAGTGATTTTTAAATTGTATTTTTATTGTATCATACAATTAAAAATTTCTCAATACAATTTAATCATTACAACGGAAATCCGAAACCGTCGCCGATTGGCAATAGTTTCGGATTAATGCTTTAAAATAGAATCAAATTGCACTTAATACGCCTATCTCATACCAATCACCGTCAATTTTATTGTATTCAAGAGCTGAAAACCATTCATTTTTCATAGTTTTAATAATATCAGTTACACATTCAGACCAAAGCAAACCGTAATACTTGGTTTCATCCTTCCAAAATATCACATAATTTTCATCCACCCAAAGATAATCGAAATCATTTTCTTCTATTATTTTTACTGAATTTGAAAGAGCCTTTGCTATATCTACTATAGCTCCCTCATTTTTAATCTTACCATTATCAAAGACGAGTGTTATATGTTCATCAGTATCGTTGTGATTTTCAGAATGATAAGAAAGTGCAAAGTTCGTAACAGCAGAAAAATGAGTTTTATTATTTTTCAAAATCTCATTTTCAGCTTTGTTACAAGAACAGCAGCAAAACAACAAAACTATTAAAAGAAATATGCCAAAAATTTTTTTCATTCTTTTTACTCCTTAATAGTTAAATATATAAAAAACTAATTAATTGAGCCGTCCCACAGAGGCATATTTTCAATATATTTGCTTTCAACCGCAGGAACATAATATGTGCCGAAGCAGTTAAGCCCCATATCTTCACTTGATACATTTGAAAAATTAAGCTGCACATAAAATTTATAATAAGGCATAAAGAACTTATCTCTTGTGGAAGTACGGTAAATAAGCTCAACTTTTTTTACAGCATCAATACCCGGAAACTCATGTGTTACGCTGGTAACATATTCCCCTTTGTCCAACAGCTTAAATGCTTCATCTGTATTGATTATCGGATATTCTCCGACTTTATTGTTTAAATCAACATAAGAAAATGAAATCTGCAAAAGATTACCTTCATCATCACCGTAAAAATAAATACGGTTAAAATTATAATTTAAAATGCTTTCTGTCATATTATCTGAATCATCATAAAATGACATATTCCAATGACGGTTTCCGTAAACATCATAATCCCCCAAAGAAATATCGATGACGGGATTTTTCATGTTAAGAAGATTCTTAAACTTTTCCTGCAAATATACGGCTGTTTTATACAATTCTTCATATGAAGCATAACAGCTTACGGAATATCCTTGCGGTAATATATTTTTATTTTTTATGCTGATATTAACATTTAACCACGCATTAACTTCTATTGAGTAATTTTCATCTTCAACATAACAGCAGTCTACCGCATCATATCCGTCAATATCTTTTTCGATAATATCAATATTGCTAATACTCATCCCCAAAGAATTTGCTATATCGGTTAGCAAGTCTTTCATTTTTTCAATATCAGGTTCTGTAACAATCCAATCTTCTGTATACTCATATAAAGTGTTGTTGTAAACAGGTAATACTTTTAATTTATTGTCACGATTCCACGGATTATTGCTTTTAAGTTCATCAATATTATGAGCAAAGAATCCCTCAAAACCCATTGTGTCTTCTTGAAATTCTCCTATTGACAACATTGGCAGACTATCATTATCCGATACTAGAAAACCTATTAACAAAACAACTGCAAAAACTGCAGCAACTGCAGCTACTTTCTGCCAAAACGGCTTGTTTTTCTTTTTTAATGCAGGAGAAGCTTCAATAATATATCTGTCATCAATTTCACCAATTATGTTTAAAAGTCTTTTGTTCTTCATATCACTATACCTTCTTCCTTTAATGCAATTTTAAGTTTCTCTCTTGTTCGAAACAGCGTAACTGTTACCTTACTTTCAGTGATTCCGTATTCCTTTGCAATCTCTTTAACTGAACTCATATACCAATAACGACGAACAAATATCTTTCGTGCATCAGCGGACAAATTCTCCAAAAAAGAATTAATCACTTGCTTAATAACCATACTTTCGGTAATATGTTCTTCAAATTCATTCGCAGGTATACATTCAAGTAATTCATCCAATATTAAAGGGATTTGTCCGGAACCTCGTTTTTTCGCTGTTAATTTTTCATACTTGTTTAATGAAAGATTTCGGGTTATTTTGCCGAGAAATGTCTGCAATCTGTTTGGTGTTTTCGGCGGTATTGAGTTCCATGCATGGAGATATGTATCATTTACACACTCTTCGGAATCTTCATTATTCTGTAAAATGCTAAATGCAATATGGTGACAATATCGCCCATATTTACCGGCTGTTTCGGCTATAGCTTTTTCTGAACGTTCAAAATACAGATTTATTATTTGATTGTCATCCATGTTATCACATCCTATTTTTTGACAAGGCCTTTCACTATAATACACCGGATTCATATCATATTCACTACATTATTAAAAAATTTTTTCAAAAATTAAAGCACAGCTCAATCAAGAACTGTGCTTTATTCTTGGTGGAGATGGCGGTAACCGCAGCTTCGCTTCGTTCGTTGCTTCGCAACATTTCGCATTTTATGTCCCTTTTGCTGTCGCAAAAGATGGACTATGCGGTTTCGATTACCGCTAACTTTCCTATAAAAAATAAAAACACAGCTCATTTCTGAACTGTGCTTCATATTGGTGGAACAATGTTCCGTGTAGTCAAACTTGTGTTCGTCTGACTTTCATTTGGTGGAACAATGTCCGAGGTGTTCGAACATTGCTCCATAGCTGATTTTTCGCCGTTGAAAGCTGCTTCAATATCATCAAGCGGAATTTCATCTATAGTAACAGGCTTATTGCTTGCATTTATAATAAGTGTCAGATGGTCATCGTAAAGATAAACCGAATGAACAAAGATATTGACGATTGCTCTGCGTTTTGCCGTATCATCACCGGGCATCTCACAGACATAATTGAGAAAGGCTAAAATCTGAGCTTCACTTAACAGAACTCTTTTGTTCTGCTCTATGGCGAGCTGTTCCTCAAGCTCTTCCTTTTCTGCCTGACGGCGGTTTATTCTCTCTGTAAGCGCTACCGCATCTCCAC